>NZ_SLXS01000007.1 GCF_004340785.1 Tumebacillus sp. BK434
CTAAATTAAGCGAGCGCTCCCCCGTTGAGTACCGGAAAGCGCTCGCTGCATAATACGTGTCCTTTATTACTGTCTACTTGACGGGGCTACGACCAGGCTGCCTTGGCTTTTTCTTACAGTCGGTTGTGGTTCTTCAAGGTGAGCAGGATCAGGGTCGACATGTACGGTTGCCAGTACATCAGGTCGTGTTCATCGTTCCAGCCGCCGTCCTCGCGTTGCGTGCCCTCGAGGTGAGTGAGCAGTTTCTCAAGCAGTGCGGGCGGAAGGGCGCGGGTCAGCTCAGAATTCGGATCGTACGCATAGTGACAGAGCGTGAAGAAGCTCTTCTCCGGTGCGTTTTCCGCGAGGCGGATGATCGTGGCGATCGTCGCTTCCCGCAGCGGGCGCGTCTCCGGCGTGTCTTCAAGCGTCAGGTAGTAATCGTAGGCGTGGTAGGCCATGAACAGCCAGTCGGTGGCTCGGATTTTCTCCACGCTCAAGTGCTCCGCCGCCCATTTCGCGGTCGATGCTTCCAGCGACGGAGTGACAAGGCCGAGGCGGCGCAAGTTGCCGACCGTAGAGGCGGGAATGGTCTGGCCGCCTTGGCTCCACCACGGAGCGTACGGGTAGTTGTGCAGGGTGGGCGGGTTGGTCAGCGATCCGTCATCGGCGAGGTATTGCTCGACCCAGGTGGCGGTGCCATCGAACAGGTTGCCGGCCGGGATGCCCGTTTCGCGGACGACGGTCAGCAGAAATTCCAGTGCCAGCGGGTTGGAGTCCGGACACTTGATGTCATGCTCCATGCCGTGGCCGAAGCCGCCGTCCGCATTTTTATACGCGAGCAGGCACTGCTGCAAGTGGTCGAGCGAACCGCCGTCAAAGAGATAGGCGAACAGGCTGCGCTCCCACAGAGCGCCGTGTTTGTAGACGAACTCTCTTGCTTTGTCGATCGAGGCCATGCTCTCAAATCCTCCTGTATTTCCCAGATCTTGTGACTATTCGCGACCGGCTGTGTGAGTTCCTGCTACGAGTCTCCTGCTTTCAATGTTATAATTAATCGTATGAAAGAGAGAGAAGAAGGGACGGATGGGTTTGGCGGTTCAATTGAGTCAGCAATGGGCAAAGGTGTGGAAATACAGCGGCCTGCGCGAAGCAGATCTGCAGGTGCTGGCATCGCATCGTCAATTGTTTGAGGCGAGCAAACGTGAGGTGGTCGACCGCTTCTATGAGGAGCTGGAAAAGCATCCTGCGCTGCAGGAGATCGTGCACGATCACAGCACGATCGATCGCTTGAAGGGAACGCAGATCGACTACTATCTCTCGCTGGCCGGCGGCGTGATTGACGATGCCTATGTGGCGACGCGGGAACGGATCGGTCTGGTGCATGCGCGCATCGGACTGACGCCGGACTGGTTCATGAGTGCAACCAACGTGTATGTGAGCCTGTTCTCTGAGCTGGTGGAAGGGCATGACGAGGAGGTCGCCTTGCTGCGGGCGTTTACGAAGCGTCTGCTGTTCGATTCCTCGATCATCTTGCAGCAGTACGACAACACGTACCGTCAGAACATGGAGCAGATCTCCAATGATATCGAGACGTCGATGCGCCATGTGTCGACGATTGCGACGCATTATGCGGTATCGGCGGAGTCGCTGTCCCATGCGCAGGAGAACATCGCGGAGTCGATGAAGAATCTCACCGGCTACAGCAAGGAGATCGAGTCGGTGATCCGCTTGGTCATGGGCATCGCCAACCAGACGCACCTGCTGGGTCTGAACGCGCAGATCGAGTCGGTGCGCGCCGGAGAGCACGGGCGCGGGTTTGGCGTGGTCGCCAACGAAGTGCGCAAGCTGTCCGAAGAGGTCAAGCGCTCTTCGAAAGACATCCAGAGCTCGGTCGAGCGCATCATCAAGCAGGTGGCGGAGATGAACGATCAGACCGCTTCGACTCTGTCGATCGCCACCGATCAGGCGGCGTACGCGCAGGAGCTGAATGCCTTGATCGAAGAGGTGGAAGCGGCAACGAACGAATGGAATCAGCGTGCCCGCTCGAAACAGCAAGCACAGATGAAATAACCTAAAAAGCAGATTGGCCGGATGGCCGATCTGCTTTTTAAGTGTTTCGGTGTTTAGCGCGTTTGGTAGGTGTGCAAAAACGTCTTCGCCGTGTGATCGCTCATCGTCGGCACTTGGTACATCCCGCGCGCGTTCAGATATTCGAACACCTCATAAGCATGGTAGTTACAGGCGTTGGCGCCGTTGAGCAGCATCTGGCGAATGTACGGGTCGGCGCATTCCAGCGAAGCGGACAGCTGGTTTTTCGCCGAGTTTTTGTGGGCGAGCAACAGTGAGCGCGCGATCTGCGCATCGTAGAACTGGTCGAGCCCCATCGGAGCGACCGGAGCCGGATTGTGCAGCCCGTACTGAATGTTGCGCGGCGACGTGACTTGGGAGAACTGCACCTCGTTCGGCACGGCGGCGCGGTAGTCGTGCGTGTAGGCGGCCAGTTGATTGTAATGAGTCAGCGCGTGGGTTCGGTGACGGTGCACCAGTTGCAACAGTGCCGGGTCGCTGCACATCTCCGCATACATCGCGAGGTGGTCGATCAGGCAGATCTGTTCATTTAGCACCTCGTGGACTTCCATCGTTTCATGAGCTCCAAATGGCATGGGGAGCACCTCCTTCGTTTTTTAGATCAGGCTTAGCGGCCGAAGTTGGAAAACGGCAAGTTGACATTATTGAAGCTGCTGAGCGGATTGTAGGAAGCTGCGTTGGTTTGCAGCAGCGACTGTTCGATGCGGTTGCACAGGCTGACGCAGTTTTGCAGTTGGTTGGCCGCGAAGTTTTCGCGCTGGGCGATCGCTTGCATGCCCGGATTTTGAGCGAACATTTGCGCGTTTTGCCGCTCATTTTGCGACAGTTGCTGGCAGATGGAGCGGATTTGCTGGAGATCTTGCATCAGTTGTTGGTTCATAGTTTGCGTACCTCCTCTATGCAAGCACTGCATTTCACCGGACATAGTCTGTGGTTTCAACGTCACGGCTATGCGCTCGTTTTATGGTTAATGTTATCCAGCCGGGGAATACTGCCTGCATGAGCGAAATGACCATGTGGGCGCTTTCCATTCATTATTGCCCGTACATCGAAAATAATGCTGTCACCGACGCAACCATCAATCTGATCAAAAAAGAGGGCACATGGGTCATCGCCAATGATAACGATGCGATGGCCAACGCCGTGCTCGGCAATGTTGAACAAGCGTTCCAGTAAGAGGGGGATGAGCGTCACCGGGAGGCCGGTGACGTTTTTTGTTTCTTCCGGAAGGGAACTATGTTAGTGGTAGAAGTGAGGAGATGATGGAGAACCTTCAAGATCACTTGAATGATTTATGGGCAGGCATGATTAAGAAACGTTGCGGAGCATCACCTGAAATTCATCAATGTACTATTCCATGATGTTTTGGACTATCTCAATGCACTAAAAATAAATATGATAAATAACAGTGGTGAAGGCGTTGATGGATTTGCTATCCAATGTTGAGGTGGATCGATGACGATCAAACACGTACTTTTAGAATTACTATGCTCCAAAAATTCGAATGAGGATGGTGTGCCCGCATACTGCAGAAACGGATTTGGTGAGCCGGGTTACCACTGTTTAGAGAACAATTGTAAGCATGTTAGCTTTACTTATGCCCCGCATGAAATTGCATATTCAGCAGAGTACGGTGAAGTGCCGGATTCCGATGCTTGGATCGGGTTTGGTGGTGAAATGGTTCCACAAGATATTGGTGATACCAAAATCACAGAGTTTAAAAAATTTGGGAAGAGGTATGTCGGAAAAAGATTGATGAGGCCTATGATGAATATTTTAGGAGAACAGGTGTCGAGAAATGAGTTTTTAACCTTGAAAGGGTAATTTGTTGTGCAGACTCCGAAACCAGCTGGCGAACAATACCAACTTGCATTGGAATATCGATATTGTGAAACATTTGTTTATGCAAACAAATCGAGGTATTCGGCACTTGATTCCAACTTGGAATGAAGGTCAGGATGTTTTTTCAAATAACCAAATATGAGAGCACGTGACCTTGTAGGCAAATGCCTACAAGGTCTTTTCGTGCGCAACAATTTCCCGGCGCTGTGGCGGAATGAATTTGCAACTTTTCCGATGTGCTCCACTTGAATAACAGGAGTTGATGATAGTTTTTTATAGGATTTCCCAATGTGTATAAACAATAGCATTATACCAATTTCACCTAATAAACCCATTTTTCACTCATCTGAATTCTTCACAGATTCAGCTATTATGGTAGAGCTATGTTACAACTTTGTGAAGACAGCATGAGAGGGGAATGTAAGTGTTTAGGAAATCTGGATTCCGCTCAGCAATGAGCATTTTATTATCCGCAGCGCTTCTGCTGGGGACCCTGCAGGGGACTACAATCACCGCGCAGGCGACAGAAGAGTTGCCGAAGCTTGGTAAAGATGTTTCGTTTTCCGAGCCGCCAACAGAACCGGTCGAACTGGTCGAAGAGCGGACGGAGAACTCCAAAAGCTTTCGCAACCCGGATGGAAGCACGACCGTCAAAGTGTATGGGCAAAGGATTCATTACAAAGACCCGAACACCGATCGTTGGCTTCCGATCGACTCCAATTTGGAGGTCAAAGCGAACGGTCACTTGCGAAACAAAGCAAACCGATTTTCCGTCGAGTTAAAAAACCGGGCAAACGCAGGTTTTGTTGATTTTACCTACGAAGGGACGGGGCTGTCTTTTCGCCCACTCTTTGCAAGAGCAGTCAATGCTGCTGTCGAAGGAAATGAACTGACCTATGAAAATGTAGCGCCCAATTCTGATCTGACCTACGATGTGACAGCAAACGGATTAAAAGAAACGATCATCCTCAAGGACGCATCCGCACCTGCTGTCTATTCGTTTGAAATGAAATCATCCAATCTTTCGTATCAAGAGAACGAGGACGGCTCCGTCTCTTTCTTTAAAAAAGGAGAGAGCGTCCCAACGCTGAATTTGCAAACACCGTTTATGGTGGATGCCAATAAGAACATTTCGTACGATGTCGATTATCAATTTCACACCGATGAAGGAACAGGAACCACGTATCTGGACGTTGTGGCCGATTCCGCATGGTTGCAAGATCCAGAACGTGCATATCCGGTTCAAATCGACCCTACGATCGAAGCTGAATATAACGCGCAAGTGAAAGACACAACGGTTGAGTCATTCAGTCCGAATTCTGCATGCAGAAATGAAAATGGAACCTGTGTGAAATTCACCGATTGGGATCACACGCTGATCGGCTACGGTGTTGACCACGGGTATACACGTTCGCTCTATCAGTTTCAATTGCCTAAATTACCAAACGGTGCAGTGGTTAGCAACGCCTACTTTGCTGTACAAAATGACACCACTTGGGTAACAAATGAAACACCGGTTGTCGAAGCACGGCGTATCAAACAACCGTGGGTGCATGATACGGTGACCTGGAATCAGGCCAATACAGCAGGCTTTGTTGATGATGTGAACAAGGCTTCTTATACCGCCAAAGCAACCCCGGGTGACTGGTGGTATTTCGATGTCACCAAGATCGCAAAAGATTGGTACGATCTGAAACAGCCGAATTACGGTATGGAATTGCGCTATCAGAACGAATCGCTCGTCTTGCGACAACTGATCGCTTCCTATGCAAACAATGGCACACATTACGGGCCGGCCTTGGAAATCACGTATGTTTCTGATCCTTTGGGCGGTCAGTCCTATTGGACGTTTGACGGCCCGGTGAATATGGCCAACCGCAATCTCTACTTGTCCGGCACCGACATTTCCTATCCGGGAGTCGGGGTTGATCTCAATCTCTACCGTGCCTACAACAGCAGATCCACGGAGTCTGGTGTCTTCGGTTACGGGTGGAGTTCACCGCTGGATGTTCAACTTCAAAAGTTGGATGATGGCTCGTTCAGGCTGAAGGAAGCGGACGGTACGATTCATTTCTTTGAGCAGAATGCGGCGAAGACAGGCTATCAGCCGCTGCCTGGATTGTACTGGACGCTGGAGAAATCGGGCACGAACTGGCTGATCAAGACCCCGCAGAAAACGACTTACACATTTGTCGACGAATGGCTGACCGAAATCCGTGACGCTGCAGACAACACCGTCACCTATGTGCGAGATGCTAACAAAAAGGTCAGCAGCATCAAAGACAAAAAAGGCAACGCCATCACCTTGACCTACGGTACCAACGGCAAGGTAGCGGCTGCGACCGATCCGGCGGCGAAACAGTGGTCGTATTTCTATGACGGTTCCGGCAACCTGACCAAGGTGACCGAGCCGGCGGCGGCGCCTGTGGGCGGTGATTTCGTTTATCGCTATGACAGTGACCGCAGGCTGGTCGCGTCGGTGACTCCGGAAGGAAAGGCCACGTATTATCAGTACGCAGACGAGAACGTCATTACTGCGATCAACCCTGCAAACGGCATGACGAACAGCAACTTCGAAGTTGATTCGGACGGCGACCAGATCCCGGATCATTTGATCAGAAGCGAGGGGCAGCCGACAGGGCTTAAAGATACAACTGCAGGTTCGCCTTATGGTCAAGCGATAAAAGTCAACGTTGCTACAGGTTCGAGCACGCCATATTCGGTCTACCTTTCGGAAAAAATCTCGGTCAACCCGGCGCAACCGCATACGCTCAGCGGATATGTAAAAGCTACTCAATCCTCGGGTGCCCACTATACGATCTTGTCTTTGCTCGCATACAACGCAAGCGGAACGTTGATCGGAGAGGTTGAGCAGGCCGCGCGCCCTACGGTTCAAGGGACGGCTGCTTGGAAGCAGATCGCGAAGACGTACACGTCGCTGCCGGCGGGAACCGCATTTGTCAGCGTGAAAATGGCTGCCACAAATGGAACGGGAGCCGGGACGAGCTGGTTTGATGCCATCCAGTTCGAACAGTCTTCTGAGGCAGGCGAATTCGTCTCCGGGGCACAGTACACCGCCTACGCGCCGACGAAGCAAGCTGCAAGCTATGACGGCGAAGGCAAGAAAAACTTGTACCAATACAATGAAAACATGAATATGGAGATGCTGCAGCGCGATCCGTCAGGTATGAAACTAACCGACAAATACAGCTGGAGCTCGAATGAAAGAACGTCCCATACCGACCCGATGGGACGCGTATGGACCTATCAGTACAATGATCAGGGCAGTCTGACCTACAGCAAAGATCCGCTCAGCCATGAAGAATGGAACTCTTACGACGCGGCTCAAAACCTTGTCGCCCACCAAGGTCCGCGCGGCAGTAATGAAAAGTTCTATTACACGTATGACAGCGGGAAAAATCAAAAGACGTCCCGTGACCCGTATTACACGAGCCAAGCCAAAGAGCACAATGCGGACGGCAATCCGACCAGTGAAACCAACTTCCTCGGCTGGGCGGATAATCTCGTCGACAACAGCAGTTTTGAAAACGCGCCAAACGCTGACGGAACTCCGGCTCATTTCAGCTTTAACGCAGGGCAGAAAGAGATGTGGTCACATGAGGCGGATGCTTTTGTAGGCAAACAAGCAATCCGTTTGTCTGCAGCGAATAGCAATTCCCTTGGCTACACGGTGCTACAGTCAGATCTTGTAACCGTAAATCCTGCAACGGAATATGTTCTTGCAGGCTATCTGAAGGCAACCCAGCAGTCGGGCACGCAGAACACTGTACTGTCCGTGATGGTCTACAGCAGCAGCGATGTGTACCTTGGCGAAGTCGGCAAGCTCAGCCTAAACGGATCGTTTGGGTGGCAGCGCTGGAACACGGCGATTCGGCCAGGCGACTTCCCGGCGAATACGGCAAAAGTGCGCGTGAAGCTGGCCAATGCAAACAGTACGGGTGCAGGCAGTTCTTATTTTGATGCCGTCCAGTTGCAGCAAAATCCGGTGGACACTGCCTACAACCTGCTCGATAATTCCAGTTTCGAGCGCAAAGCGGCAGGTGTGGAACTCCCGGAATCTTGGGAACCAACCGCACTCAGTGGAGACTATAAATGGGTGACTGCCGTACCGGGCGTGGGAACGAATGTATACGCGGGCAGTCGCGCCTTGTCTGTTGCGACCACAAGTGATACAACAGGTTCGACGGGGTATAACTATGCGCAGATGATCCCGTATGAATCTGACAAGGCGTACAACTTCAGCGCTTTTGCCAAAACCGTGAGCGGCGCAACCGCAACCCTTAAAATTGCAATGTTTGATGCAAATGGCACCTTGCTGGAAGCTGTCTCGAACAGCCAGTATGGCACGAGTGACTGGAAGCGTTTAGCGGTAGAGTTGCCGAAAGGGCAGGCAGTAGCGGGTACAGTAACTCTCAAACCGCTGCTTCGAACAGGGACTGCGACAGGAACCGTCTATTTTGACAATGTGCGCCTGCAGTCAGAAAGCGTGACGACCCGTTATGAATACAAGACGGGCACCGGTTGGATCAGCAAAGCGACCAACGCGAACGGGAACGGCATCACGTACGACTATGATGCTTCGGGCAATCCGAAAGTGATCACCAGTCCGAAAGGGTATGTCACGAACCAAAGCTACGATGTTCTGAATCGATTGTCCGAGGTAACGCTTCCGGGAGGTGCCTTGACTACTCGATACTCCTACGACCGAGACGGACAACTGCTCTCGATCAAAGATCAGGCGGTGTCCGGCGAGAGCAGAGAGACGAAATTCAAGTACAACGTACTTGATCAAATCGCTGAAACGATCGATCCGCTTGGGAATTCCATCAAGTACTCCTACACGTCTAATGGGAATTTGAAACAAACGAATCTGCCTACCGGGCAGACCGTTTCCTATGCGTACGACAAAGCGGACCGCATGACCGATGTTTTGCATAACGGCACAAAGCGTTATCAGTACTCAAACATCGATGCGAACGGGAACATCAAAGAGGTCAAAGACCTGGGTCTGGCCTTCTCCTGGTTGGCAAACTATGACGAATTGAACCGCATGACACTCTGGAAAGACAACCAGGCACAAGTCTCCTATTCGTATGATCAGGTTGGCAATGTCACGCAAAAAACCTTCACCCCCCTTGGCAGCACCAGCGGGAAGACAGAATGGTTCTCCTATAATCTGGTCGATCAGCCAATCGCGATGACCGATGCGGATGGCAAAAAGATCCGCTTCCTGTTTAACGAGCACGACCAGCTTTCCACGCTGCAAAAGGGCAACAACACGATCATGCGCGCGGAGTATGACAATCTGGGGCAAGTTACTGAGTTGCGCAACCAGACGAATTCTGGCGCTTTGTTATCTTCGTTTGCGTACCAGTATGATGAAGAGAGCAACCTCACCTCGATCCAAGATCAGAGCGGTAAGACGTTGAACTTCGTGTATACGCCGACAGGGGAACTTGAGAAAGAGGTCAGCTCGACCGGCAATGAAGTGTCCTACACGTACGATGCATTTGGGAACCGGGAACAGCGGGTTCAAAAACTGGCTGACGGTACGGAGACGATCACAACGTATCAATATGATCCGACCCACACTCAGTTGGTCAAAGTCAATGATACTGCGTGGTCGTACGATGCAGCCGGCCGTCTCAAGTCGAACGGAAAATTCCTCTTCGACTGGGATGCAGAAGACCGTCTCACAGCGATTAAACTCGCAGCAGATAACTCGGCTGTAGCCTCGTACGAGTATGACCACTTGGGCCGCCGTGTGGTGGAACGAATCCGGGAGCATACCACTCAGTTTTTATACAACGGCAACAGCAACCGTGTTGTAGCCGAGTTTTCCGGCGGTGTTCTGCAGAAGTACTACACATGGAGTCCTACGGGACAACTGTTGAGCATTACGGACAGCTATGGCGGCGGCGCTACCTACTACACCGTTCATAATCACCGCGGGGATGTCATTAATCTGACAGATGCGGAAGGCAATATTGCGGCAACGTACGAGTATGATACGTGGGGCGTGCTCCTATCCGAGTCAGGGGCTGCTGCGAAGCTCAATCCGTATTTGTATGCGGGGTATCGGTATGATCGGGAAACAGGGCTGTATTACCTAAATGCTAGATATTACGATCCAACAGCGGTACGTTTGCTTAGTAAAGATCCTTTGTCTCAAATGCCAGAGTATGTGTATGTGCACAACAATCCAGTAACCATTGTTGACCCAACCGGGCTTGCAGACCAAGAGCCAGGTCAATACGGTGGGTCAGGTGGCGGTAACTCGTCTGTTGGTTATGGGCTGGCATATGGGTTGGAAAAAGCATTCGGGTATTTGGGAAATAAAATAAAGCAAGGGGTTACTAAGGCAAAGAAGTGGGTGGACGATCTTTTTGAGGGAGTAGGGAAAAAGGGCTGCAATTGCTTTACCGCCGGCACCAAGGTTCTCACTAATGTGGGGGAGAGGCCTATCGAGGATATTCAAGTAGGTGATCTTGTACTTGCCAAAAACGATGTCTCAGGCGAGATGGCCTTTAAGGAGGTTGAATGGCTATTCAAACGAAATGTTGAAGAAACATATAATGTTTTTGTGGGTAACGAGGTTCTTACAACAACTGACGAGCATCCATTCTGGATTGTTGGGAAGGGTTGGGTGGAAGCTAAGCACCTTGAAGTTGGGGATGTACTAACCACATCTAAGGGACTGGAGTTATCCATTAGAAAACTTGTGATTAGAAAAGAACACAAGACCGTGTACAATTTTATGGTGAAGGACTTCCATTCGTACTTTGTTTCGAATCTAGGAATATGGACGCATAATAGTTGTAAGTATCAGCCAAGTTCTGTAACTGGGACAGGGGACCACTTAAGACGATCATTTGAAATCGAAGGGAACAGTGTCCGAATAAATAGCGGACATGGGTACAATCGAAGTCATAGATCTGGTAGCGTACAGGGAATTGGCACCATGGATGAAATTGAAGGAGCTATATTAAGTGATGTAACAACATTGATTACATCAAGGGTAGCATTACCCACGAAAAACACATTACAAAGAACTATATCGGTAAATGGAAGTAACGTAGGATACGATCTTATGAAAATAAAAGATGGGATAGTTAGTATTTCCACATACTATCCTAAGTGAGGTGATATCTTTGTTGTTGAAACACATCGACAATTTGCAGTTGTTTCAAAAGATTGACTGGTCTCGTCTTAGTGAAATGGAACTCATGAAGATAGAGGCAGAATTTAACCGAGTTTTAAGTGATATTGAGATTGAACTGAATGCGTGTCAGGTACCGTCTATCATTAAAGAAATTATTTCTCGAAATGAAGAACAAGATTTTTTACCGGTTCATTTAGGATTCTTAGTTTATCAAAGATTGGTACAGCTAGAAGAAAACAAGGTTTTGGCTTTACAGTCATTCTCGGATTACTTACTACTTTATGGTCCAGATTGGCAAGATGAAGCAGACCAAATGGCTGTAGCACTTAATAACAATGACCTAGAAAGAGCTGTTCATATTGCACTGAAAGTAGATTATGATAAATATCAGTAGTAAATTACTGCAAGCCCGGGTGTATTTCACTCGGGTTTTCTGATGCACTCAGCATATGAGGTGAAATTTTGGGGGATATTTGAAGTGGAATTGGCCGAAGTGATGTAATATATGAGGCTATCAAAAATTTTAATAAACATGGTAAGGATGTAGGGGGAGAGGATGTGGCACAAAGAAGTTTTATCAATAATATCGGACATGCATAAATTCATCATGGTGAATCCTTTTCCATATGAGGGGACGAGTAAAATAAAGGTTGATTTTGAAAGAGATTTTGCATTGCTTGAAGATGAAAGTTTGAACGCTGACTTTAATGAATATTGCGCTGTGATTGTTGGAACGACGAGTTATCTTCTGAAGGGTAATGGTGACAAAATCCCAAATCGGCAAATTGAATTGTTGAGTAAGGGTTTTTTTGAACGGTTTCCTCAGTATCATTTTATTGAATCAAATCTGGAGAAGTATCCCGACTTTCAAAATGAAAACAACAATCATGAGAGGTTAAGGAGGGTAATAATTTACTTCGGCACCGTTCAAAGAGGCTGAAGGCAACTCTGATGATTAAAGTAAATGAGAAAAGGGAAGGGATTTGTGCTACATAGCATTAATCCCTTCCCTTTGTTTGTTTATCTGTGCTGATCGATCAGAATCTGATTACCGTCAGGATCTTCAAGTGTCAAATATGCCGGTCCTGTAGTTGATTCGTCTGCTTCAGTTTGAAGATTTATGCCTTGTTCTTTCAGCTGATTTTGAAGTTCACGAACGTCCGTAAACGAATCGAGGTGTTCGGCATCTTGATTCCACCCTGGATTGAAGGTCAGGATGTTTTTGTCAAACATGCCTTGGAAGAGGCCGATCACACAATTTTCATTTTTCATAACCAGCCAATTTTGAGTAATATCGCCACCTCGGGCGTGAAAACCTAGTTTTTCGTAAAAGGCTTTTGAGCGGTGAATGTCTTTGACAGTTAAACTTACGCAAAATGCACCTAGCTTCATGGTTCTACCACCTTTTCCGAAAATTCATACCGTGGTATCGTCATAACAAGAACAGTTCCGATACGACATCTAACCTAACATGAGTGCACGAAAGATTGCAACATAAATTATGGAAAAAGCATTCAGGATCGGAACACGAAGGAGAAGATAGCATGAGCGAACAAAATACAATCGACGTAGTTACAATGCCACGCACGCGGCAGAGTCTGGCAGACGACCTGCGGGCTTTGGGCTTGAAGGAAGGGATGACTGTAATCGTCCACTCCTCGCTCTCCTCGCTGGGTTGGGTCTGCGGGGGCGCGGTCGCCGTCGTGCAGGCTTTGATGGATGTGCTGACCGAGGAAGGGACGCTGGTCATGCCAACTCATTCGTCGGAGTTCTCCGACCCGGCCTTGTGGCAGAATCCGCCGGTGCCGAAGGAGTGGCATGAGATCATTCGCGAGACGATGCCGGCGTTCGACCCGCTGTTCACGCCGACCCGGAACATGGGCAAGATTGTCGATACGTTCCGCACCTTCCCCGGTGTGCTCCGCTCCAATCACCCGCATGTTTCGTTTGCGGCATGGGGCAAGCACAAGGAACTGGTGACGGACAACCATTCGCTCGACTATGGGCTCGGCGATCGGTCGCCGCTCGCCCGCATCTATGATCTGGACGGCTATGTGCTGCTGTTGGGGGTCGGACACGACCGCAACACGTCGCTGCATCTGTCGGAAAACCGTGCGCCGGGCACCGTCAAGGAGATGCTCGGCTCGCCGATTATCAGGGACGGTCAGCGCGTCTGGGCGACGTTTGCAGAAATTGAGATCGATTCTGACCAATTCCCAGAAGCGGGCGAACAGTTCGAAGCGGCTCACCCGATCCAGTCTGGTAAGGTCGGCTCGGCAGACGCCAAGCTAATCGGGCAGCGGGCGTTGGTCGATTTCGGCACAGCGTATTTTGCGAAGAAGCGGGGCTTCTAAACGAATTTACAGCGAAACGGACGAGGAAAACAAAAACACCTCTGCTCTTTTTGAAAAAGGCAGAGGTGTTTTGCTAGTTCCCAAACAGCGCTACCACCGCATCGGCAAACGTTTCGCGCCAGCAGACCCAGTCGTGGCCGCCTTTGAATTCGGCGTAGTGGACGCGGGCTCCTTTTTGGCGGAGCTGGTCGCGGATGGCGTGGTTGGCTTCAAAAATGTCCGGCTGCTCACAGGTGCCGACATCCATGTAGACGCGCAGATGCACCTGCTCGGCTTTCTCCAGCTGATGCATGAACCACTCCGGCTCGCCATCGTAGCCCCAGGCAAACGAGCCGGACTGGGACAGGACGTTGCCGTAGATGTCCGGATGCTGCATCGCGACGATCAGGCCCATCAGGCCGCCGTTGGAGCAGCCGCCGATCGCCGCGCGCTCCGGGTCGGTGCTGACGTTGTAGTGTTCGCGCACAAACGAGGTGACCTCTTCGGCTGCAAACTGCGCAAACATCGCCGTGCCGCGCATCTCTTCGTTGCGGCGGTCGTTGGCGTTGACGAAAACGGTGACGACCGGCGAAATTTTTCCATCGGCCAGCAGATTATCTAAGATCGTCGGCGCCGTGACGATCTTGTCGTACTCGAAGCCGTCAAACAGCACCAGCACGCTGTACGGCTCGCCATCGGCCGTATAGCCCGGCGGCGTGTAGACCCAGACGCTGCGCTCATTTTCCAAGATCTCGCTCTTCAGGCGGTGCTGCGTGATCTCGCCATGCGGTGCATGCTGGCGCACGGCGCGGTACGGGTTCGGCTCGAAGCCCGGATAGACCAGCACGGCGGTCGTCGTATCTTGGGTCGCCGGCTTGTCCGGGTTGGCCGGATGGACGAGAAAATGGAGGTTCAGCGGGTCCTCCTGCAAGTTCTGCAGGCGCGCCGACCAGTCGTCGCCAAAGGTGTCGTGCGGAGATACATAGTATTCGGCGACCGAGCGCAGCGGGGTGCGCAAGGTGCGGTAATAGACATTGGTATCGAGCAGCTGCACCAGCTTGGCTTCTTCCAACTTCCAGCCGGCCGGGCCGCCGAGGATATACACGTTTTCGTCCGCCTCAGCTTCTGCCTGCCACAGGAAGGTCAACAAGACTTCATCTTCATTTTCGGTCTCTTCGATCAAGGGAGCGCCTTCTTTTGCGATGTAGTCCCAGAATGCGGTCAGCGCTTCTGCATGCCCGTTTTTCAACTGCTGTTCCAGGTGGGCGAGCGCAGGGCTTGCTTGGATTTCTGCCATGTGGTTTGGACCCCCATTGCGACGTGAATTTATCTTCTTGAAGCTAAATTCAATTTTACTTTCGAAATTCCTTCATTTTCAGGAAAACTTTCTTCACAACTTCTTGACATCTTCTTGAAACGATGTGGAAACCGGTTTTTTATGATCGTGACAGGAGGGATGACAGATGAAAACAGTGCTGGAAGTTCGAGACGTGAAAAAGGTGTTTGGCGAAGGTCAGGCCCAAGTCACCGCTTTGCATGGCGTGGATCTGACGCTTGAGTATGGGGAGTTTGTGGTGATCATGGGCGCGAGCGGCTCGGGCAAGTCGACCTTTTTGCATATATTGGGCGGGCTGGAGAGCCCGACGAGCGGCGAGATTCTGCTCAGCGGCGCACGGGAGCAAAAATTTGACCGGGAGCCGTATGCGACGCAGTACCGGCGGGAGAAGATCGGCTTCGTGTTTCAGTTTTTCAACCTGCTCTCCGCATTGACGGCGGAGGAAAATGTCGCCTTGCCGCTGCTTTTGGCCGGGGCGTCGAAAAAGGAGCTTCGCGAACGTGCGCAGGAAATGCTGCGGCGGGTCGGGCTGTCTGAGCGGCGCACGCATCGCCCGAGCGAGATGTCGGGCGGCCAGCAGCAGCGGGTGGCGCTGGCTCGTGCGCTCGTGCATCGTCCGCAGGTGCTGCTCGCCGATGAACCGACGGGTAATCTCGATTCGCAGACCTCGGCGGAAATGCTGGAGCTGCTGCTCAACATGCGCGCAGAGCTCGGGCAGTCGATCGTGCTGGTGACGCATGATCCGATGGTGGCGACGTATGGCGACCGGGTGCTGTTCTTCCGCGACGGCAAGATCGTTCGCGAACATCGCAACGGTGCCGAACTCTCGCAGCGGGAAAAAGCGTTCGCGCTGATGGACCAGTTGCGCGACGTGACGGAGGTGGGGGCAGGATGAGGGCAAACATGACAGGGCTGGCCCTGAACATTCTCAAGGCGAAAAAAGGCCGCACGCTCTTCTCGGTGCTCGGCGCGATGTTTGGCGTGGGCCTGCTCGCCGCGATGCTCGTGTTGTACGGCAAGATGGACGCGGCGCTGGCACAGCAGTTTGTCGAGCGCTATGGTGACTCCGACCTGATGGCCGGGTATCGGCATGAGCGGAAGATCATGAGCCCGGAACTGGTCGAAACGGTGACCGGCACAGCCGGGGTGGCCGAGCATGGCGTGATCCTGGTCAACCCGCAGCAGTACAGCAGCGACTATGACGGCCGCGCGAACGGGATGTACTATGTCGGCGCGGACAACTCGGCGCAGGCGAAGCGGTTTTACAAGTTTACGCAAGACCTCGGCGCAGGCGAAGCGGCGCTTTCGCAAAAGCTGGCCAAGCGGCTCGGCGTCGGGGTTGGCGACACGGCGCAAATCCCTTTTCCGAGCGGCAAGACGCAGGCTTGGAAAGTGGCCGAACTGCTGCCGGAGCGCGCCGCCGCCTCAGGAGCGGTGCCAGAGATGGTGCTCTTCAATCTGACGAGTTTGCAGGAGCGGTTCGCCTTGCCGGGGCAGGCCAATCTGGTGTTGCTCAAGTTGGAGCCGGACATGCACAAAAACGCGGCGTACACGCTGCTGAAGACGGCAGCGAACGACCTCGACATCGATCTGATGGAAGGGCTGGACGAAGCGAAAGAGCTGATCGTGTTCCTCAAAGGGATCGGGTATTCGCTCGGCGTGCTGGCGCTGCTGGCGTCCGCTTTGTTCGTGCTCAGCAATTTTCAGCTCGCGGTGCAGGAACGTGTGCGCGAGCTGGCGGCGCTCCGGGCGATCGGCGGGAGTCGCGGGCAGGTGTTCCGTCTAGTGCTGACCGAAGCGACGCTGATCGGCGGTGTCGGTGCAGGGCTCGGTCTCGGGCTTGGTGTGCTGCTCGCAACAATGTCCAGCGCATGGATCGCCGGTCTGTTGGACGTGCAGATGGCCGAGGCGCCGCTGCCGTGGACGTTTCTGCTGGCGACTGCGGCGGCGGGCTGGGCGTTTTATGTGCTTCTGGCGCTGCTGCCCGCGCGCAAGGCGGTGAAGGTCTTGCCGATTCAAGCCGCGCGGGAAAGCGCGCTGGCAGGGGACGGCAAAGGCGGAAACGTCGCCAGCATCGCGTTGCTGCTCGTGTTTGCAGCGGCGAGCGCTGCTTGTTTTGTCACCGGACAACGAGCGGAGGATGGCAGCGGTGAGCGGGCTTTGCTCAGTGTGCTCGGCGGTTTGAGCGGCGTGATCGGGGTGTTTGCAGGCGTACCTTTCCTGGCTCCTTTTCTGCTCAACGTACTGTCCGTACCGGCGGAGTGGCTGGGCGGCCGGGAGTCGTTTGTCGCGGTGAAAAACCTGATCGCCGAGCGTAAGAAAAGCACGCTGACCATTCTCGTCGTGGCGATCGGGATCACGCTGGCGCTCTCGGTGACGACGGTGCTGAATGTGCTGTACGAGAGCACAATGGACAACTTGCGCCAGACCTATGTGACCGATTTTGTAGTCAGCAGCAGCAAGTCGGTCAACTCTGAACTTTCGCTTGCGGTGACAGAGGAGATCAAACAGATCCCCGGCGTGCAGTGGGCAACCGGCATTTCGCTCAGCGGCAGCGGGGCGACGCTTGCCCAGTACGACTATTCCCGCAGCTTGCCGGAATGGAAAGAGGAAAACGGAGGACCGTCGCCGTTTGCCAATGTGCCGCGCTATCAGACGATCGGCTACAACAAAGTTGATTTGAAAGAAATGGAAAATGTTGGCCTGCTGCCGAAACTGCAAGGTACGTTGGCAGAGACTGTCGTATTTCCCCGGAAATATGCGGAGGGTCTGGGCGTGCAAGTCGGAGATCGGCTGCAAGTGAACAGCGGTCGGTCGTACACGGTTACGGTCGGCGCAATCGTGGACACGTTGCCGGGACAGCCGTATCAGGAACTGGGGGTCTATCTGGACCAGAGCCATCCGATCCAGCCGGGGCCGGGGTTTACGATCGATCTCGACAACGCCTTGGCGATCTTGGTGGAGATCGACCCGGTGAAGCGGGTCGAGGTGCTCGCGGGCTTCAGCGCGCTGGAAGGGAAATATGCGGAGTTGCGCTATACCGATTTGCAGACGGAAATGAACAAGCAGGAGCAGGGATTTGCGCTGGAACGATCGATCTTGTGGTCGGTGGTCTGCACGGTGATGCTGGTCGGCGTGCTGGGGATGATCAACACGCTGGCGGCCAGCATTCAGGCGAAGCGGCGGGAATATGCGATCTTGCGGGCGATTTCTGTGACGCCCCGGCAGTTGGTAAAGATGGTGCTGACGCAAAGCGGGCTGTATGTGACGCTCGCCGTTCTGGTCGGACTTGGTGGCGCCGCACTGATGGTGGCCGGATTTACGCAGGCGCTGGGGATCGAGACGTTGCGGCCGCCTTGGGGTACGATTGGGCTGGTCGTAGATGCCGTCTATCTGGTGACGCTGCTGGTTTCCTTGCCGATGGCATGGAAGATGGGGCGTGAGACGGTGACACGAGCGCTGGCGATGGAATAGGCGTTCGGCTCGGGGAGGCTTGCAATCTGTCCGTTTCTATCCTCATAATGAGGGAAAGAAAAGGAAAGCGGGCGTTGCCGGAAATGGGTTCGAGAATCATGCATGTGTTGATCGCTGCTGAGACAGGGCGCAGGCTCGGTGTGGCCGACCTGCCGCGCTTTTTGCTGGGCGGCATCGCGCCGGATGCACACCATTTGATGCGGGAACCGAAAGACTTGTCTCATTTTTTATCGTGGGATGAAGAGAAAGAGCGGAAGTATGTGGATGTCGAGCGGTTTGCTGCGAAGTATGCGGACGCTGGCGGGGATGATTTCTACAGGGGTTATCTGACGCATCTGATCGCGGATGATGTCTGGCTGACGACCGTGTTTGAGCGGCACATTCTGTTCGCCGGCCAGGAGGAACGGGCGCGCATTCTGCCTGCGTATTATTCAGATTTCCGCACGCTGAACGGCCAGTTGATCGAGCGGTATGGTGCACAGGATGTGCTCGCCGAACTGCTCCGCGCGGACGGCGGGACCGAACTGGAAGAGGTGGCGTTCGAGGCGGTGTTGCGCCTGAAGGAGGAGGTCCGGCAAGACTATGCCTATCAGCCTGACACGCTGGAGGCGCCGCTGCAGCTCTTCTCTTGGCAAGAGATTCACGAATATCTGCAGACGTCGATCGAACGGGCAGTTGCCCGATTGACAACGGTAAGTCCCGTTCGGTAGAGCGGGGCTTTTTTGTATTTTAGACAATTTGACAAAGTTTTCTGCCTTCCGGCTCTGTTGTGTTTTAGGATGTCGTGGGATAATAAAGGCACCACAGAAACGGGAAGGGGGCACGGGGATGGACATCGGGAAGATCATCCGCGACAACCTGATCGATTATGCGCTGCAGAAACGGGACTTCGCCTTTTTGCAAGGCGTGCTGGCCGAGGATTTTCAGAAGGACGCAGCTGAGCATGAGGAGAACCGGTTTCAGTTTGAAGTGGTTGCCATCGAAGAGATCGACCGCCTCGCAGCGGCCGGCTGTGCCCTGGTCTTTGATGGACTGGAGCTTGCCGGAGAGGATGACGCCTATTACCTTGGCTTCATCGATGATGAACATACAGGCTTGGGCCTGCTCGTGCCGGCCAAGGAGTATACAGAATACAGCCGCACCGCGAAACGGCGCGTGATCAACCGCCGCAAGCTGCACGAACTGTGCGCGTTTTCCAAGCAGTGCGGGTTGCATAAGTGGTAACAGGAAAAGGAGTTGTCGTTGCTGGCGATGAAGATTCGTTCGATTGAAAAGGGGGAGTTTCCCCGTCTGCTGGACCTGATCCGGGAGGCATTTACGCATTATGGCAAAGAACCTGTGCCAGAATACGGCAAGTTGCATGAGGAAACATTTCACGAGGTATACGCGCGGACCGACCTCGATCCTGAGCTGATCATCGTCGCCGAGGACGACGGGCGCTTCGTCTCGATGTGCAGTTTGCTCCCGAAACGGCTGCGCTTTGCCGGTAAGGAGCTGATGACGGCGGTGTTGTCACCGGTCGGCACGCTGCCGGGATATCGCGGCCAAGGTCTGGCCGAGCAGGTGATATCGTTCGCGCTGGAGCGGGCGAAGGAAAAAGGATACGCGCTGTCGCACGTCTTGGGGCATCCGACCTATTATCCGCGCGTCGGCTATGTGCCGGTGTTTCCTTTTCATGATGTCGAGATGACAGCGGGGACGGCAGACGGGTCGCGGGCCGCTTCTTCCCGGCTCGCCGCTGCGAGCGATTTGCCCCAACTGATGGCCTTGTATGAAGGGGAGCATCGCCGCCATCTGATGAACCCGGTGCGCACGATCGAGTGGTGGCAGCGGGAACTGCTGCCCACAGTGGGCACCCGGCATAGTTTTGCGGTCAAAGATCCGGCCGATTTTCGCGTGTTTACGGTGGGCGAGGCGGTCATCGGCTATGCGAATCTCGCCGAGGGACAGGACGCTTTGCTCCTCTCCGAGTGCAGCCTGGCCGCATCTGAACACGCAGAAGCCGTCTGGCATGCGCTGCTGCTGGAAGCGGAGCGCCGCCAGAAGCCGACACTCAAAGGCCCGTACAAGAATCTGCCCCGCCTCGCCGCCTATCTGCGTCTGCGAGGTGCGAAGGAGATCTCCTTCGCACCGTCCGCCTGGATGATGCAGGTGCTCGATTGGGAAACCGTGCTGACCGCGTTCGCCAGCCATGCATGTCTGGCAAGCGTGAGCGGTGTGCCGCTGCAACTGGCCTACAAGGACGGCGCTCTGCATGCTGTGTGGGGCGATCGGGTGTCGCAGACGGCGATGTCGCCGGCAGTGCTCACGCAGCTGATGATGGGGACGTTCGCCCCGGAGGAGTTGGTGAAAGCGGATGAGTTGTTGGCGTTGATCTTTAAGAAGGATCTGCCGTATTTTAATCATAACGAGACGCTGCAATAAAAAAAAACACCTGCCATCAGCGGCAGGTGTTTTTTCGTCCATGTTAGATGGAACGGCGGCGGCAACGTACGATAAACGTGCGGCGACCGCAGCGGATGGTGATCGATTGCCCTTCCCGCAGGTTGATCACGGTCACCCGGCGACGACGTCCTACAATCATCAGCTTTCCCTCCCTTCGCTGCTTTCTTGCATCGTATGCACAAGGCTGTCCAAGGGCAAGGGACAAAGGGCATCCGAAAAACAACCATTTTCCCACCCGTAAAACGATACGTTGTGTCCTTGGTCTCAATTTGCGGTACGGACGCAACTTCTCGGTGCGGTTTCTCGTCTTACAGGTACACAATCGGATTGGAGATGATCAGCTTTGAACAAACGCATGCTCTTGGGAGCGATCTTGATCGGTGCAAGTCTTATGGTGACGGCGTGCGGCTCGTCGCAACAGCCGTCTTCCGGGTCACAGACGCAGCCCTCGTCGAACCGTGGTGAAAGTCCGGATGCCAGCCAGATCGAAGTCACCGTCTATCGCGGCAACCAGGATGCCTCGGCGGTCGTCAAGGAAAAAGCGAAGGTCTCCAAAGTCGAGGACACGGAGAAGAAGATGCTCGTTCTGTTCGGCCTGCTCAAGGAGAAAGGCAAAGACACCGTTCCGTCCGTCCCGGAGAAAGTATCGCTGAACAGCGTCAAGCTCGCAGGCGGCGTGCTGACGCTCGACGTCAGCCAAAACGTGCAAAGCATGAGCTCGGCTGAGGAGCTGATGTTCGTCGAAGCGCTGCCTTCGACCGTCTTTGACAATTTCCCGGAGGTGACGACCGTCAAATTCACGATCGATGGCAAGCCGGCCGAAGCGCTGAGCCAGACGGACGTCTCGAAAGGCATCAGCAGACCGTAAGGCAAGCGTGAAAAAAGAGACCTCATCGGAGGTCTCTTTTTTGTGTCTTACGCATGTACACTCCGCCAAAATAGGTGGTCAGCGGGATGCGCGAACCGATCCAGGTCAGCCCGCAGGTGAGCAACGTGATCACGACGTACAGAGCGATCATGCCGAAGTTTCCTTCGAACAGGCCGCCGTATCCGTATTTTTTCAACTGGTTGCCCAGCAGGTTGAGCACCAGCGGGTGCAGCAGGAAGATGAGGAAGGACTGTGCGGACAGCCAGTCGAGCCATTTCCCGAGGCGGCTCTTTGTTTCGGTAAAGCGCAGCGCCGCGACGTAGAAGAACAGGAAGGACAGGATCGTGTACAGCATGACGCTGGGCTTGATCGAGTAGGCCCACTTGTTGGTCAAAGAGCCGTCGAGGAACAAGACGGCCAGCGACCCGAGCCAGAGGAGGGCGACCCAGCCGCTTTTGCGTTGCAGCTGCGGCTTCCAGTCGGCTTGGCGCTTGGCGAAATACATGCCGAACACGAAGTAGAAGACCCAGAACGGGAAGGACGTGAAGCGCCAGCCGGTGTCCCAGCCCATGTACAGCGACGTTTGCGCATATAAGGTGAGCAGGAACGTGCCGCTGAGCAGCCACATGGGTTTGCGGTTCATCGCGTCGCGCAGCAGCGGGTAGAGCAGGTAGAGCTGGAAGGTGATGATCAGGAAATACAGGTGGTAAAACGCCGTCCCGTACCACAGATGGTCCAGCGTCGGCCCCCACAGTTTCGGGATGCCTTCGACGCCGTTGTCGCGCAGGAACTGGCGAGCGATGTACAAGACGTACAAGAGCGTCCAGAGCAGATACGGGATCAGCACTTTGCCGATCCGCTTGCGCTGAAATTGCAGGTAGGACAGGCGTGGACGGCCCAGTTCGATGTTGTAGAGGACGAATCCGGATAAGATGATAAAGAGCGGCACCGCATACCGCATGATCTCATTCCACGCCCGCCCGAGCGCCGTGTCGGTCACGTAGCTGGCCGTGATGTGGATGGCGATCACCGAAAGCGCGGCGATGGCGCGGATGAAGTCGATTTCCCGCAAGCGCATAGAGTTGTCGTCACCTTTCCCAGGAAAAGAATCGCATCTATTATACCAGCAAATCACAGAAACAGGGCTGGCAGCACCAGCCCTGTTCCACATTTTAACATCAATTGATAAAGTTGGCCGTCTTCAACATACGGTACAGCATGTCGGCCGCCATCGCGCGGTCGGCCGGCTTGGTCGCCTTGAAACTGTTGAAAGTCGGGCCAGTCAGAATCCCCTCATCGATGCACAAGGCGAGCGGGGCGCGGGCGTAGGCGAACAAGCCCGTGGTATTGGCCAAGGTGACCAGGCGGTTGGAGATCTGCTCCTCATCGAGCGTCTTGGAGAACTCCGCGTAGCGCAGCGCAGTGGTGACCATCGTCGCCATCTCTTGCGCGGTGATCAGGTCTTCCGGGGCAAAGATGCCGTTGCCGCGCCCGGTGAGCAGTTTCGCTTGGAACGCGGTGTTGACGACACTGCTGTACCATTTGCCAGCTGCGACATCGGTGAAGACGGAGACGGCCGAGGTGTCCTCTTTGATCCCCAGCGCTTTGACCAGCATCGCGGCAAACTGCGCACGGGTCACCGTCTGCTGCGGGCGGAAGGTGCCATCTTCGAAGCCGGCGATGATCGATCTGGCAGCCAGCGATTCGATCGAGTCTTTGGCATAGTGCGACGACAGCACGTCCGGGAAGCTCACCGCCTTTTTCTTCACGGCGAACGTCGCCGTCCCCCGGTAGCGGAACTCGGCGGAAACGCTGCCGTCCGCGCCGGTGCGAAACACGGTCGGCACAGGCTCAAACGTCTCGGTCAACCGCACGCCGGACAGTGACTTCATGTCGGCCGACTTGGCGTTTGGCACCGGCAGGGTGAGCGTCAGATAGGTCTTGCTGTCGGTGACCGCCGTCTCCTGCTTGTTGGCGTCGACGAGCTTGACAGCGAGGTTCAAGGGGATCGTCTCATAGTCGGACGGTCGTGCCGCCGCCAGCTGTTTCAAGTCAAATTGCACCGTGTAGTCGGCGAGATTGATCCCTTTGGTGTGTGCCATGTCGGCGATCTCCTGCACCGGCAGGGCGAGCTGGCCGAGCGCGGTGTGCAGGCGCAGTTTCGCCTGTGCCGAGTTGGCGAGGAGCTGCAGGGCGATCTTGCCTTGGATCTGTACCGACAGATCGGCGCTGTCCGCCTTGACCGGCACGAGCATGTGGTGCAGGGTCTTGTCGGCGTTAAGCTCGGCCAGCACAGCGTTGCTTTGCACCTGCACGTCGGTATGTACCGCATAATCGGTGGTCACGGTGGTCGCAGTCAGGTTGTCCTGCGGGACGACATAGAGGTTCGGTTCGATAAAATAGTCTTTGGCGACCGACTGCACCGAGTCGTCGGAGGAGTTGTTGTTCGCGCCGAGCGCCTGCACGCGGATGTAGTAGGAGCCGGTAGCATGAATCAGCGGGCTCACGTCGAGCTGCGTGCTGTCTTTCGGCGCCTGCAGGAAACCGACGACCGCATGGGTGCCCGCCCGGTAGACGGAGACGCGGTAGCCGTTGTTGCCTTCGACGCCGCTCCAGGTCGCGAGGCGTTTCTCGGTCAGTTCCAGCGTCGTCGGCGCGGTCAACCGCAGGGCCGGCTGCAGCTCCTGCGTGCCGGAAGCGCCAGACTCCGGAGAGTCTTCCATCGTCATGCCGTCGCCTTTGGCGATCAGCTTGACATAGTAGCTGCCGCGGGCGGGGATCAGGCTGGTCACTTCGGCGGTCACCGCGTCCTTGCTGAGCGGCTTGCTGCCGACGAGCGTGTTGCTCGGCGAGTGGTAGACGTTCAGCACATAACCGTTGTTCGTGCCGGCCGTCCACGAGACGAGCCCGGTGCCGGACAAAGCGGGCAGCGCCGGAGCGGGCAGCGTCATTTTAACGGAGACGGTCAGCGTGTTTGAGCGCGCCGATTCGTCGGAGTTGGTGTAGCTGTAAGCGTTGCCAACCGCCGTGACGCGGGCATAGTAGGTGCCGTTTTGCAGGAGCAGGTCGCTCAAGGCGTACTTGGTCGTGCCGTACCCGGCATGGCGTTCAGCGATCAATTTGTCGGCTGCATCATATACTTTTACGGTGTATCCGGATGAATTTTCCACCGCTTTCCAAGTGACGGTGCGGTCGGGTTGCAACAGGACGTCGGTCGGGGCCGCGAGCTTTGTCGCCGCATAGGCGGAGTCGGCAGCAGCAAACGGTGTGGCGGGAGCTGCCAGCAACAGCGCGGCGAGCAGAGCGGAGAGCTTTTTCTGTTTCATAGGTATCCAATTCCTCCATATCCTTTTCTGCCCAGTACGCTTTCGACAACTAGGTCGAAAATCCTGCTATAATGGAACTATCGAAACTGCCAAGAGGAGACACGAGATGAGCCTGTTATCGCAAGTGATCGAGTCGTTTAAGTCGCAGTCCCTAAAGGGGATTTTACATAAGATGCTGCAATCTCAGGACTGCCAATTCGAGCAGGACAAACGGCTGGGCGAGGCCGGAGGGAAAGCCGATCTGTTTATCGAGTCTGACGAAGTGATCTATCTGGTCAAGACGGTCGAAGCGTTTCAGGTGCAGGCGCTCGGCGCGGACGTGGTGGCAGAAGCGGCGTTGGCGCGCAAGCATCTGTTGACCCACACTTACAAGCGCGTCGTCCCGGTGCTGATCATCGGGCAAAATGCGCAGAGCCGCGCCTTTATGGAAGCCGCCTATAAGAACCAGGCCCTGATCGTGCACGGGCCGATCGAAGAATGCGCCCACCAGCTGGAATTTCTGCTCCAGCATCAGGTGATCCCGACCTACCAGCTGTCTGCAAGAAGCAAAGAGTCGGAGCTGAAGTTTTTCGGAATCTAAAGGAGGTCTTGAGATGCAGAAAGCGATTGAACTGGAATATGACGGCCAGATTTTGCGCGGCATGGAGCACGTGCCGGAGCCCAACGAAGGCGGGCGGCTGCCGGCGGTGATCTTGTACCACGGATTCACCGGCGACAAGTTGGAGCCGCACCGGATGTTTCTGAAAATCTGCCGTGCGCTGGAAGCGATGGGCATCGCCTGCTTCCGCTTTGATTTCCTCGGCAGCGGGGAGAGCGACGGGAATTTCGAAGCAATGACGGTCAGCGGCGAGATCGCCGAAGCGGGCGCGATCCTCGACATGGTGAAACAGGACCCGCGCATCGACCCGGAGCGGGTGACGCTGCTCGGGATGAGCATGGGCGGGCTGGTCGCATCGGTGCTCGCCGGCGAGCGCGCACAAGACGTGCACAAGCTGGTGCTGCTCTGTCCGGCCGGCGAGATGTATCTGCTGGTCAAAGACCTGATCGACAGCGTGCT
Organism: Tumebacillus sp. BK434; assembly: GCF_004340785.1. Lineage (NCBI taxonomy): Bacteria > Bacillati > Bacillota > Bacilli > Caryophanales > Alicyclobacillaceae > Tumebacillus > Tumebacillus sp. BK434. The sequence goes on from NZ_SLXS01000007.1 coordinate 25,935, forward strand.
GGCCGTACCCGACTTGCAGGTCTACGATTACAACGGCGACCTGATCGGGCGGGCGTTTGCGGAAGACTTGAAGACGCTGCAAGTTTTGGAGCGGGCGAAAGGGTACAAGGGCGACGTGATGCTGATCCACGGGACCAAAGATCCGACCGTGCCGTACCAAGTGTCGCTTGCTTATCAGGCGCAGTCGTATGAAGGGCGCGCGCAGGTGCACCTGATCGAAGACGCCGACCACACCTTTAACAAAACTTCGTGGGAGCGCGAAGTGATCGGGAAAATCTGCGACTTCCTGCGCTAGGTCTTCTTGACAATGCCGAGCCGCGTTTTGTATGATGAGGGTGAGCGTAAATTAGTGGTATTGAAGTTTTTAGTAGAGAGTTTTAGCTGAGAGCGATTCAAAACAGTGACATCCAGAGTGAGAGCAGAGTGCAGCAGTGAGCAGAGACGAGCGGAGGCCAGTGGAGCGGAGACGGGTGTCGTATGTCTACATACGGGAACCTGCAGCCGGGTGCGCCTTTCGCGTGCCCGGTTTTTTATGTTGAGCTGAGCCAAGTAGCGAAGAGACAGAGGAGCTGAGTTGAGATGATCATCGTGATCGACAACTATGATTCGTTTACGTACAACATCGTGCAATATTTGCGGGAACTGGGAGCTGACGTGCTGGTCAAGCGCAATGACGAGATCAGTTTGGAGGAGATCGAACGGCTGAAACCGACGCATCTTTTGATCTCGCCGGGGCCGTGCACCCCGAATGAAGCGGGGATTTCGCTGGCGGCGATCCGCCATTTTGCCGGCAAGATTCCGGTGCTTGGCGTCTGCCTTGGACACCAGTCGATCGGTCAGGTATTTGGCGGCAAGGTCGTCAAGGCGCAAAAGATGATGCACGGCAAAACGTCGCGCGTCTCGCACCAGGGCGCGGGCATTCTGGACGGCGTGCCGAACCCGTTCACGGCGACCCGCTATCATTCGCTGGTCGTCGAAAAACTGTCCTTCCCCGACGAGCTGGAAGTGATCGCCCAATCGGAAGACGGCGAGATCATGGCGCTGCGCCACCGCGAGCTGGATGTGACCGGCCTGCAGTTCCACCCCGAGTCGATCCTGACCGAAGGCGGCATGCGCATGCTGCAAAACTTCGTCACCGGCAGAACGGGGGTGTCGGCATGACCCGCAAGATCGGCGTGCAGACCCGGCAGAAAAGCTACCCGCGGATCTGCGAATCGTTTGAAGTGTTTCAAAAGCTGACCGCAACGTACGGTGCAGAACGTGCCTTTCTGCTCGATTCGGTCAAAGACATCTATTCCCGTTACTGCCAGTCCAGCATCGCCTTGTTCCCGGTGCTGACCGTGCGCGTCAAAGGCCGCCGCTTCTCCCTCGAAGGCGAACCGGCGCTGACCGCAGCAGTCACGGCGAATCTGGTGCAGGACGGCACCGATCTGAGCGCTTTTACGGGAAAGGTTTCCCGGTTGCTCGACGGCGTGGTGCAATCGTTTGAGCTGCATGACCGCGAGACGATGAGCAAATATGCGTTCGGCTTCGTCGGCCATCTGTCTTATGATGCGATCCGCTATTTTGAAAACATCCCCAAGACGACCGTGGATGACCGCGGTCTTGATGACATCCGCCTGCAGGTGCATCAGGTGGTGCTGCAGTTTGAGCGCGATGTGATCCATGTGCACATCAACGAGATCGAAGGGCTGCAGACTCCGAGTTTTGCGGAGATCGAAGCGTTTCTGCGGGTCTATCCCGAGCCGGAGTTTGCCGGGTATGACCCAAGGCAGCTTTGCGTAGAGGAAGACGTGAAGGAAGCGGACTTCCTGCAGCGGGTAGAGCGGTGCAAAGCGTACATCGAGGAAGGCGACATCTTCCAAGTGGTGATCTCCAAGCGCAACCGCGTGATCGGGCCGATCGATTCAATGCAGGTCTACCACCGTCTGAAACAGGTCAATCCGTCGCCGTATATGTATTACGCCGATTACGGGGACTACAAGATCTACGGCACGTCGCCGGAGCTGCAGATCCGCCTTGAGGACGGTGTGGCGCAGATGCGGCCGATCGCCGGCACCTCGAAAGGCAAAGGCAAGCGCCCCGAGGAAAACGTGCAGTTGATCGAACGCCTGCGCAACGATGAAAAGGAGCGCGCTGAGCACCTGATGCTGATCGACCTTTGCCGCAATGACCTCGGTCGCTTTTGTGAACCGGGTTCGATCTATGTGAAAGATTTTATGGTCGTCGAAGAGTATTCGCACGTCTACCATATGGTCTCGACGGTGGAAGGGCAGGTCGATCCGAGCCGCAACGTGTTTGACATGTTCCTCGCCACTTTTCCGGCCGGGACGCTTAGCGGGACACCGAAAGTGCGGGCGATGGAAGTGATCGACGAGCTGGAGGAGTTCGACCGCGGGGCGTACGGCGGAGTGATCGGGTTTATCGATTTCCTGGGCAATATGAACACGGCGATCGTGATCCGCACGATCATCCAGCAAGGAGATGTCGCCTATTTTCAAGCCGGAGCGGGCATCGTCGCCGACTCGAACCCAGAGCAGGAATGGGCGGAGTGCGACCACAAGCTGCGCGCTTTGACCAACACCTTGTTGCAACTGGAAGAAACACCCGTCCGCAAAGTCACATTGAGCTAGCAAAACAGCACATAAAAGGAAAACCGATCGGGAAGCGTATGCACACAGGGGGTGAGAGACGGATGAATCTCCGAAGTGCATTCCTGGTCGGTTTCTTTTTGCTGGCCAATGTGGCGAGCCTTCCCGTGAGTGATTCCTACATTAAAATCGACAAATCGGATAATAAGCTGACCTACTATTTTTATAACGTGCCGATCCGTTCGTTTTCCGTTGCTACCGGCATCCTGCCTGAAGACACGCCGACCGGCACCTATGGCGTGGTGATGATGGTGAAGAACCCGTGGTATCTCAAAAAAAACATCCCCGGCGGCGATCCGGAGAATCCGCTTGGCGTGCGCTGGATCGGGCTGGATGTCCCCGGCACCGACGGTTCCAAATACGGCATTCACGGCACCAACCGGCCGGAATTGATCGGCACGCGTGCGTCGGCCGGCTGTGTGCGCATGAAAAACGCTGATGTCACGTGGCTCTATGAGCATGTGCATCCGGGCACCTTGGTGGAAATCGTGGATTGAACTTCTGGTAGACAACGAGGAGGTTCTTTCGCTAAAGTAGTAGAGAAACACAGCTCTTAGCGAAAGAGCTCTTTTTTATCGTTGTACGAGTTTTGTAACAACTGATGCGAGATTGGTATGTTATAATCTTTGCATTCTTGCTACTTTTTACAATTCGCAGACTAGAAGGGTTTGGATATAGATGGAGAGCAGAAAAGACAAGCATCAGAAGCCGAAGAAAAGTGCCAAGTCGACCGATCTTACCAAATCTCCCGCATCTCAGAGCGGTAAGAAGCGATGGTGGAAGACGAAAGGATTCAAGTGGACCGTTGGAGTGATCGCCATTCTGATCGTGGCGATCATCGGATTCTACGCCTACTACATCGGCAGCTTTCTTAACGACATCCAGCAAGGTAAAAAAGACCCCAATCAGACTTTGGTCGAAGTGGAAAAGTGGAGCGGTACCGACCCGGTGAATATCGTGCTGCTCGGGGTGGACAACCGGGACAATGATGAGCATCCGCGCTCCGACAGCATCGTGGTCGTCTCGATCAACCCGAAGACGAAGAAAGCGAAAGTCATGTCGGTCATGCGCGACCTCTGGTACAAAATCCCGGACGATTACGGGTATGAGAAGATCAATGCGGCACATGCGCTGGGCGGTCCGGACCTGACGATCCGGACGCTGAAAGATTTGCTGCAGATCCCGATCCACTATTACGCGAAGACCGACTTCCAAGGGTTCATCGGGATCGTCGACGCGGTCGGCGGCGTCGAGGTCGATGTCGAGAAGCCGCTGCACTATGCGGATGACGGCGTCTATGACATCAATCTTGAGCAGGGCCTGCAGATGCTGGACGGCAAAAAAGCGCTGATGTACGTGCGCTTCCGCCATGATGCATTGTCCGACTTCGCCCGCACGGAACGTCAGCGCAAGTTCATGGTCGCGCTGGCCGACAAGATGGCAACGCCGACGGCGCTGGTCAAACTGCCGAAGATTCTCGATGCGATCAAGCCGTATCTGGAGACGAACATCACCTCCGGCGACATGCTGAAGCTGGGCAGTCTGGCACTGGAAGTGGACTCCTCGAACATCGAGACGCTGCAGGTGCCGCCGCCCGATACGTTCAAGAGCGGCTGGGCAGGCGGCGGGCAGTCGGTGCTGCTGCCGAACGTCTATGAAGTGCGCAAGGCGGTGTACGAGTTCCTTGGCCTCGATGTATCGAAGATCGTCGAGGACGAGGAAGATCAACCGCAGGAATACTACCAGCCGGACCCGGTGGTGCCGGCCAACCCGAACGTAGATCCGGAGCCGAACCAGCCGGCGGTCGACCCGGATGATGTCAACCCGCTGCCAAACGGCGGCACCGCACCGGGCGGTGGGACGACGACGCCGGGTGGAGGCACGACCACGCCGGGCGGCGGAACGACCACACCGGGCGGAGGCACGACCACACCGGGTGGCGGAACGACGACGCCGGGTGGAGGCACGACCACGCCGGGTGGCGGAACGACCACACCGGGCGGAGGCACGACCACACCGGGCGGAGGCACGACGACACCGGGTGGCGGAACGACCACACCGGGCGGCGGAACGACGACGCCGGGCGGAGGCACAACCACGCCGGGCGGAGGCACGACGACACCGGGCGGCGGAACGACGACGCCGGGTGGAGGCACAACCACGCCGGGCGGCGGAACGACAGCGCCGGGCACGGGCACATCGTCCGGCCAGGCGCTGCCAGGTACGGTGTTGCCGGGCGGTACGGGCGTGACGATCCCCGCTTCGTAAGTTTCATACATCATCGGACAAGACCCCCTCGGGAGCAGAGGGGGTCTTTTTTGCTGTGCGGATTCATACAATTTCGCATCAAACGAACGGGGGAGGAAGGGGAATGGATGACCTGCTACGTTTTCTCGGTGTGATGGCCGCTTTATCCGCTTCGGCGCAGACGATGACACAACAGTTGCGCAGGCGCTTCAATTGGTTTGAAGCTAAGCCATGCGATCAGGAGCTCGACGGGCAACTGCTTGCCCTCGCGGAAGGCAAACTGCACGCCAACGTGCATCTGGTCTGCGGCATCAACGGCTTCATCCTCGCTGCGATGGCAAATATTCATCCGCTTTCCTACTTGGGATTGACGCCGATCTGGTCGATGAGCGTCTCGCCGTGGATCTCCTACACGATGGACTACATCTGCGCCGGCGTGCTGGTCGCGTACGGCGGGCCATGGTTTCATGAAATCCTGGGGATTTTGCGCGAATACAAGTTATCTTTGAAAGGAGGAAAAAACGCTTGATACTCGAAGCCGATCTCGTCAGGCTTGAGTATGTGTAACCTCTCAATCTGCAAGCGGAACACCGACCGTGGATGCTACTCTGTATTCGTCAAAAAGCAACATACCTGAATCCTCCGACCCTATGATTCGAATAGGGTTTCTTTTTTGTTCAATATTTTAGAAATATTTTCAAATAAAAGAAGGAAATGTTGATTTCGTTTCGAAATATACAAATAATTAATAAATTAAAAGAGGTACTGTTGAGTGGTGAATGCTCTCTTGATCTGGTTATCAGTCTTTGTACCTTCATGTGTTGCAGCTTTGTGGATCGTGTTTCGTTTGTATCGCCAAGCGCGAGCGGAGATCAATGAATTGCCGCCGGCCGGGCAGTATGGCGGCCCGAAGCATGCGATGCTTGGCGCTTCGCTCAAGTCGGCGATCACTCTGCCTGATTCGGTGCAGGGAGTAGCGGCGATCGTGCAATTTGCCGCTCCGGGCTGTCCGCTTTGCTCTGAGGAACTGGCGTATTTGGAACGATCCCATCGGAAGCAGCCCTTTCCGTATGTGTGTTTGTATGAATCGGATCTGGAAGAGCATGCGCAGAAGTTTCTCGCCGATTTTGGACATTTGCACATTCAGCCGATCACTAAGGAGACGATGCAACTGCTGGGCGTTGTTGCCACACCGCTGGTGGTGATGATCGATGCGGACGGAGTCGTCCGGCAGGTCGAGATCCAAATGGCCAAGATCTTGCCATCGATTCAGTCCGCCAAGAGGAGGGCTGGTTGATGGACGATTTGGCGGTGTGGTTTCGCTTCGTGCTCGCGTTTTTATTCCTCTCGACCGCATGGTCGAAGCACAAAACGATGGGTGAGCATATCGGTGTTGTCCGCGACTATCAACTCTTGCCCGAGCGGCTGACCGAGCCGTTTGCCAAGGCAGAGACATATGTGGAACTCTTGCTCGGCTTGTTGCTGCTGCTCGGGCTGTTTCAACCCTATGCAGCCGCAGGGAGTGTGGTGATGCTGCTCATTTATACGGGCGCCATCACGGTCAATCTTTGGCGCGGCCGCACCGAGATGTCCTGCGGCTGCGGCGGGGTGGCCGGACTGCACCGGATCTCATGGAAGCTGGTGCTGCGCAATCTCTCTCTCGCTTGCGCCGGAGCCTGGGTTGGCGCTCAGAACATTCCACAGGGGACGATCGATGCGCTTCTTGCAGGTGTAGCCTGGGAAAGTGCGTTTGATCTGCGTTTTGCTGTCATCTTCGGGTGTTCTGTGCTGACGATGCTGGCATGGACGATCGCAAACGAATTGGGTTCGATTCAGGAAGAGTTCCGAACCTTGCTGGAAGGGAAGTCGTGACATGGATGTGTTGGCACTCGTCTCGAATGTGCTCTTATGGTGCATGTTTCTGATTCAAATGATTTTGTTTTTTGTCGTGACCCGTTCGGTGTCAGAATTCATCAAACGATTTAAGATGAACGCCCCGAGCGGCACTGCGAACAGGCCGTCGATCGTGCTGGGCCAAAAAGCGCCGCTGTTCGGCGAACAGGATCATCGCGGGGAGATCATCACGTTGAAAAGAGGAGTAGAACATCGCACCTTGCTGCTGTTCACGCTGGATACCTGCGTGGTCTGCCAGAAACTGATCCCGGAGCTGTCGAGGCTGACGGCCCGCGAGCCGTCACTGCGCGTCGCAGCAGTGGCGCAAGAGGATCTGTCCGCACCGGACAAGCAGGTGCCAGAGGGCGTCGCCCTGATTCGGAGCAATCTGCTGATCGAGCTGTACGAAGTGAAGCAGGTTCCATATTTTGTGCTGATCAACGGGGAAGGCTTCATCACGGGCATGGGGCTTGCCTCGACGATCGAACAATTGCTGGAACAGGCCGAATTGAAAGGAGGTGATCGACATGTTGGCGAAAATGATGCAACTGCTGGGCGTTTCGTCGGAGCAAGCGGTACAGCCTGAATCGTACCAATGTTTTGAGGACCATTGCAGTTCCAGGACCCCGTACCGTCAGTTTTCCTGCTCCAGCGGGAATCCCTACTACTGTGACGTTCCGACTCCGAACTGCTGCTAAGGCTTGATACTAATCTTGTTCGAGAAGACGCAACAGGCAGACCGCGGGAGCTGATTCCGGCGGTCTGCTTGTTTCTAACTGCAGATCCCGTGGGAGCTGGTAAGTGAATGAAAAACAACGAACTGCTTCAGGCGATTCGATATATTTGGCAAGGCCACCGCACTTGGGTGATCGTAACAGCGGTGATCAGCCTCTTGCTTGGGCTGGCTCCGATAGTGAACTTGTGGGTGGCAAAAGAACTGATCAATCAGGTCGCCGATCTATTCAGCGGCGCCCACGATGACTATGTGGCAGCGTTTCAATTGTTGCTGCTGCAGTTTCTGGTCTTATTGGCTGCTCCGCTGCTCGGCAAAGGACAGGAACTTTTGGATAAGCAGACCGATCTGCGGCTGGATCACGACCTGCAACGCACCATCTTGGAAAAAACGACGAGGGTGCCGCTTGAACTCTATGACCGGCCGGATTTTCAGCATGCGATCGAGCGCGTGTACGGCGGTCAGGCGCAGCGGTTTCTCACGCCGATCAAGCAGTCGATGGACATCGCGCGCAACTTGATCACCTTGTTCTCCTTTCTTGTTTATCTGCTCAGCGTGCATTGGTCGCTCGCTTTGATCAGCGTTGTCGCAGCATTTCCGCTGCTGCTGGTGCTGCGCATCTTTGGGAGCCTGCGTTTTGCGCTGATGAAGGCGCAGACTCCGCTAGCACGTGAGGCGAATTATTTGAAGCAGTTGATGATGGAGCGTCAGGCGGCCAAGGAAGTCCGGCTGTTTCAATTGCGCAACTTTCTGCTGGGAGAGTGGTCGGAGCGTTTTCAGCACAATCAGCAGGAGCAGTTGCGGCTATTCAAACGCGAAAAAGGCATGCTGGCGCTGACCGATGCACTCACCGCTTTGTTCTATGTTGGTGCTGCAGGCTTGATCATTTGGGTGGCGCGCACCACGATGATCACGATCGGGGATTTTGTCGCGCTGGGGCAGGCGGTGCAAGGTACGCAGAGCGCGATCAATCAGATCTCCGTGCAGGTGGCCAGACTCTATGAGTCGAGGCTGTATCTGGCCGATTTTTTTAAATTTGCGGATGAATCGGTGTTCAGAAATCAACCGGTGCGGGGAACAGCACCGTTTCCTGTTCCCATGCGGCAGGGCGTCTCGATCGAAAATCTCTCCTTCCGCTATCCGGGAAGCGAACGCAACGCCTTGCGCAATGTCTCTTTGCACATTTCACCAGGGCAGCGCATCGCGATCGTCGGCGAGAACGGATCGGGTAAAACGACGCTTGTTAAATGCCTGATGGGTCTGTACCCGGTACAGGAAGGATGGATTCGCATTGACGGCGTGCCGATGCAGGAGATTGCCGAAACGGAATGGTTTCACAATCTCACCGTGATCTTTCAGGATTTCAAACGCTATGATTTCACGGTGCGTCAGAACATCGTCATCGGGCAACTGGCAGCTGCGGCCGATGGCGAGCGGCTGGAAACGGTGGCGGAGGATACTGGGGTCAAGACGTTTGTCTCCCGCTTTTCAGCAGGCTATGATACGTTTCTCGGGCGCAGCTTTCGGGAGGGAGAGGATCTCTCCGGCGGACAATGGCAAAAGATCGCATTGGCGCGCGCGCTTTTTTCGGAGGGTCAGCTGCTGATCCTCGATGAGCCGACCGCAGCTCTCGACCCGCAAGCCGAGCGGGAGGTGTTCGAGCAGTTCGATCACTTGACGCGGGGAAAAACGGCAGTTTTTATCTCGCACCGAATGGCGGCTGCCCGGATGGCAGACCGGATCATCGTGATGCGGGACGGAGCGGTCTGCGAGGCGGGCTCGCATGACGAGCTGATCGCTTTGGACGGCGAGTACAAACGCCTCTTCATGATGCAGGCAGAGTGGTACCACGAGTAAAAGGAGCCGGTTATGGAACAAACATGGACGCTGTCTCAAGTTGGACTGTGGTGTTTTGCGTTGGTGCAATTCATCCTGTATGGAGTTTTTCTGCGCATGATCGGTCAATTTTTGAAACGGGTACGCCTGCAGCCCGTCACGGTGCGGCGCGCAGCGCTGGCGCCGGGCGAGACCGCACCGCCGATCCGGGCGTCCGATCAACAGGGCCGCAAGGTTGAACTCGCAGCAGGACAGTTGACGCTTTGCCTGTTCGTCTTACATACCTGCGAGATCTGCCACTCGATCCTGCCACGCCTTTCTGATATCGGAGCGCAGTACCCTGAGATGAAGATCATCGTGATCGCCTCCGAGGACGGAGTGGGCGAAGATGCAGGTCTTCCCGAGCGTGTGTCGTTCGTGCGCTCGAATGAGATACGCAAGGAGTATTTGATCACCTACGTCCCGGCGATGGTCATGGTGAGCGGAGCCGGGCGCGTGCTGGGGGCGGCGCGGGTGATGAGCGCAGACGATTTTGAAAAACGGCTGGAACTATACAAAATGTAAGATCCTTGGATCAAACGGCCAAGAAAAGCTTGCGAGGCGCGCCCTGAGCGGTACCCTCGCTTCTTTTTTTTTCAGGATAACAGGTGTATCATGTAGGGATGAAAGATGATAGGAGGAATCGATTTGTACGGCCTACGGTTCCAAGCGGCAGTTCTCGCCGCGAAGATGACGAAAAAATTACTTACGCTCACGGGCCGCAAAGGGACGACCCTGCCAGGGCAGATCGCCTTGCGCATCTGTCCCGATCTGCTCGCCGTCTACGGCAAGCTGCTCGGCCAGCGCACCGTCTTTATCACCGGCACCAACGGCAAGACGACGACGAGCAACCTGCTCGTACACTTCTTGCGCCAGGACGGTCGGAACGTGATCTCCAATAGCTTAGGCGCCAACCTGATCCAAGGCATCGCCACCACGCTGATCGAAGGCGTCAACTTCGCCCGCCATCAGGATCAGGCGGTCGTGCTGGAAGTCGACGAAGCGACGATCGGCAATGTGATCGGCCACCTGCAGCCGAAAGCGGTGGTGGTGACCAACTTCTTCCGCGACCAGATGGACCGCTACGGCGAGTTGGACACGGTGGTCGACATGGTCGGACGAGCGCTTAAGAAAGCGCCGAACAACACGACGGTGATCCTGAACGCCGACGATCCGCTGGTGACGTCGATCGCCCCGGAAGGCAAAACGGTGGTCTACTACGGCATCGAGTCCAGCCAGTTTGACTCCGAGTCGCACTCCGAAGTGCGTGACGGCAAGTTCTGCCGCCAATGCGGGGGCAACTTGCAATACAGTTTGTACCACTACGGACAGCTCGGATTCTATGACTGCCCGGACTGCGACTTCACCCGTCCGATCCCATCGGTGGTGGCGGAAGACGTCGCCCTGCACGCGGAAGGCATCCGTTTCCAAGTCGGCTCGGTGACCGGCTTCATCAACTCTCCGGCGCTCTACAACGTCTACAACGCGCTGGCGGCGATCACCGCCTCCACCGTGTTTGGTGTGCAGGACGAAGTGCTGGTCCGCGAGATGGGCTATATGAAAACGCAGCTCGGCCGCATGGAGCGACTGACCTCGGCCGGCGGGCGCAACCTGATGCTGACCTTGGTCAAGAACCCGACTGGTTTCAACGAAGTGTTGAAAGTGGTCGAGCATGAGCAGCGTCCGGTGGAGCTGGTGATCATCCTGAACGACCGCTATGCGGACGGCACCGACGTGTCGTGGATCTGGGACACGAACATCGAGCGCCTGCACCAGTTCGCCGACCTGCGCCGCATCTACTGCGCCGGGACGCGGGCGGAAGACTTTGCGATCCGCCTGCGCTATGCGGACCTCGGCAGCATCACCGAGATCGTCGAGCCTGACATCGCTTGTGTCGAACAAGCTCTGCGCGACCTGCCGGACGGGCACATGCTGTACATTCTGTCCACCTATACCTCGCTCTACAACATTCGCGACCATCTGCTGAACCAAGGAGGGAAGGAACTTGCACCTGAAAATCGCGCATCTGTATCCTGATCTGCTCGACCTGTACAGCGACCGCGGCAACGTGATCATTCTGCAAAAGCGCGCCGAATGGCGCGGCTTGCGCGCCACCGTCGACGAGATCACCGTCGGCCATGAGCCGGACTTGTCCGAATACGACATCCTCGTCATGGGCGGGGGCATGGACCGTGAGCAGGGCATCGTGGCGGGCGACTTGCAAAAGCGGCGCGAGAACCTGCAGCACGCCGTGGACAAGGGCACGGTGATCGTCGCGATCTGCGGCGGCTACCAGCTGCTCGGCAACTATTTCGAAACGAGCGGCGGGCAGCGCATCCCGGGCATCGGCCTGCTCGACATCGAAACGGTCGGCGCGAAGGTGCGCATGGTCGGCAACGTTGTCGCTGAGATGGAGATCGACGGCGTGAAGACGAACATCATCGGCTACGAAAACCATTCCGGCAAAACGTACCTCGGCAAAGGCGTGCAGCCGATGATGAAAGTGATCAAAGGCTATGGCAACAGCGGCGAGGACAAGTTCGAAGGCGTGCGCCAAGGCACCGTGTTTGGCACCTACCTGCATGGCCCGCTCTTGGCGAAGAACCCGGCGCTGGCCGACCACATGATCTCCTTGGCGCTGAAGCGCAAAGACCTGTCGGTGCAGTTGGAAGGGCTCAACGACGAACTGGAAGCGCGGACGCAGCAGAAGCTGTACAAGCGACTCGTCGAATCCCGTTAAGATCACAGCCGTCCGGGCAAGCTGCCCGGGCGGCTTTTTTTGCTTCCCAAAGATTGGGCAGTGCCTTATAATGGAATTTAATCAGACAGAAGGAGGAGTTTTCATATGACAATCATCAATCCGGTATCTGAGGTAGCAGGCAAGTAACCTCCGAAAAACAGGATTTGATCGACTAGGTAAAATCGTGTCCTGCGCTTCGGAGGGATGGATGAAAATCGTTCCGAACACAGGAGGAAATAATAAGTATGAAGCAATTACAGATGCAATCGCGCGCCGATCATAACATTCGGATCTTGTTTTGGGCCACGCTGTTTGGCAGCGTCAATTTTCTGGAACCGATCTTGACTTTGTTTTATTTTGAGCGGGGGCTCTCGGAAGCCGGCGTGTTGTGGATGACGCTGTGCTGGTGCATGGCTGTTTTGGTGTTTGAAGTGCCGACGGGGGCGTTTGCCGACCGCTTCGGCGCGAAAGCTTCGTTTCTCGTCGGCAGCTTGGTCGGCATGCTGAGCACGGCAGTGTTGTTTTTTGCGGACAGCCTGCTCTTGTTCTGTCTGTCCAACGTGCTGAGCGGCATGGCGGTGACGTTCTTTTCCGGCTCGGAAGAAGCGCTGATCTATGAATCGCTGAAAGAAGAGCAGCGCGAAGACGAGATGAGCGGCGTGATGGGCAAGATCCAGTCGGCGATCTATGTGCCGGCGATCGCCGCGACGCTGTTTGGCGCTTTCTGGGCGCGCGACTTGGCGGAAGACCAGTTCCGCCTGCTGATCCTGTTCGGGCTCTTGGCGCAGTTGGTGCGCCTCGTGCTGGTGTTTCGCGTGGCCAATCCGAAGCAGGAGGACAGCTTCCGCGACAACCCGTTCCAGCATGTCAAAAACGGCATGTATGTGATCAAAAAGACGCCCGACCTGATCAAGTTGTTCCTGAACTTCACCATTGTCTTCATCCCGGCGGTGGCGGTGTTTGGCAAGTTTGAGCAGCCGTATCTCAACCTGTCCGGGCTGCCGGTCGAGTGGCTGGGCGTGCTGTATGCGACCGGTTCGGCGGTGGCGCTGTTGATCGCGCGCAAGCTGGACTGGCTGACCGGGCGCTTCTCTCGCGTGACCTTGATGCAGGTGACGGGGATCGCCACGTTCCTGATGGTGCTGACCGCGACGTTGATCCAGAACTCGCTGGCGGTGGCGCTGACCGTCTACTTCGTGCTCCGCATCTCGCGCACGATCCGCTATCCGCTGTACTCGCATCTGGCCAACGGCTACATCCCGTCCGGCAGCCGGGCGACGACGCTGTCGCTTTTGTCGATCGCCGATTCGCTGTTCGATCTGCTGATCATCGGCGGCGTCGCGCTGATCAGTACGCTGGGACTGGGTGCCGCGCAGTACTCGTCGATGACGGTGATCTTCGGGGTCTGCGCCCTGATCATCCTGCTTGGCAACCTTGCGCCGATTCGCGTGGCGAAAGAGGCGACCAAACTGCAAGAGCTGAAGCACCAATAGAGACGCGCAAAAAGCCCTGTTCCTCAGCGAACAGGGCTTTTTATTGTCAATGCAGTTCAGCAGCGCTTTTGCCTGCGACGTAGCCGGTGGAGAAGGCGACGGTGATGTTGAAGCCGCCGGTGTAGCCGTGCAGATCGAGCACTTCTCCGGAGAAAAACAGTCCTGGCATCAGTTTCGACTGCATGGTGCTCGGCGTGATCTCTTTCAGATGCACGCCGCCGCCGGTGATGAACGCTTCTTCGATCGACAAGGTGCCGGTCGCCGTGATCGGCAGAGCTTTGAGCAGCGCGGCCAGCTCGGCGAGCGGTTTTTTCGGCAGGTTGGCGAAAGTGGTGTCTTCCGGCAGGCCGGCTTGGCTCAGGCAAAGCGGGATCATCCGCTCCGGGATGTAGCCTTTGATCACGTTTTTGAACGCTTTTTTCGGCTCCTGTTCGGCGAGCTTGAACAGCTCGCTGTGCACGTCTTCCGGCCGTTTGTCCGGGAACAGGTCGAGCAGCATCTGCACGGAGCTGCCGCCTTTTTTCAGCTCCTTGACGACAAATTGGGAGCAGCGCAGCACGGCCGGGCCGGAGATGCCGAAGTGGGTGAAGATCATGTCGCCTTCGTGCTCGATCACTTTCTTGCCTTTGGCGTTCAGCACGGTCAGGACGATGTGGCGCAGGGACAAGCCTTGCAGGTCGCGAACCCACTGCGTATTCGACCGGACCGGGACCTCGGTCGGGTAGAGCTCGGTGATCGTGTGGCCGGCCGCGCGCGCCCAGGCATAGCCGTCACCGGTCGAGCCGGTCTTCGGCACCGACATGCCGCCGACGGCGATGATCACCGTCCGGCTGTCGAAGCTCCCGCCGCCGCGCAGTTTGACGCCGGCCACTTGGCCGTCTTCATAGCGGACATGGGCGACCGGCGTGTTCGTTTTGATCGTGATGTCGAGCTCGTCCATCTTGCGCAGCAAGGCGTCGAGCACCGACTTGGCCTTGTCGGTGACCGGGAACATCCGGCCGCGGTCTTCTTCTTTCAGCTTGATGCCGAGGTCTTCGAAAAAGCGGACGATGTCGCGATTGTTGAACACAGAAAACGGCCCGTGCATGAAGCGGCCGTTGCCAGGGATATGCTTGATCAGCTCATCGATGTCTTTGTTGTTCGTCACGTTGCAGCGGCCGCCGCCGGAGATCAGCAGCTTGCGGCCGAGCTTGTCCCCTTTTTCGAGGAGCAGCACCTTGGCTCCGTGCAGGCCTGCGGAGATCGCCGCCATCAGGCCGGACGGTCCGCCGCCGATGACGATGCAGTCGTACTTCATGAAAGGTACCTCCAAAGGCGTTTGATGATATGAAAAAGCCACTGTCCGAAAACAGTGGCATTTCAATTCAGCGACTACTCAGCGTCAGCCATCTTTTCGTAAGCAGCGACTACGCGGTTCCACTCTTGCTCATCTTCGATGTCGATGAGGTATTCTTCGCCCTCTTCGTCTTCTTCGATGCGCATGATGAAACCATCGTCTTCGGTACCGTCTGCAGCGACGAGGATCGCATAGTGCTGTTCTTCCACTTGCATGGTCTCAACGATGATAAACTCACGCTCGTTGCCCTCGTCATCGGTCAGGATAACGACTTCTTCATGCTCGTGGTCGTGGTTGCAGTTCTCGTCATGTACATGGTTATGATCGGACATGAGGTGATCCCTCTCTTCCTTAGGTAAAAGTCTTGGATAATAATAGCATGCTCGTTTTTCGCCGTCAAATACAGGAAGATTCAGGGGCTACGCTTCCGGCGTTGCGGCGATCGTCGAGGCGATTTTTTCGGTGACCGCCTGCAGCAGCTCATCCACTTTTTGCATCGCTTCTTTGTACGCTTTCACTTCCGGATAGCTGTCCAGCTCCGCCTGCAACTGCTTCATGTCCTGGCGCAGGCCGTCGAGGTGCGGGCCTTGCGAGTATTCGGCGAGGCGGTCGTAGTTCTCCTGCAGCTCTTTGAACTTGGAGACTTTGGCGGCAAGCTCCGCGTTGGCCAGCATCTGCTCTTCGCATTTTTTATAATGATCGACTTCAGGCGTGCGCAGAATCATCTCCCCGAGTTCAAACGCCTGTGCCCAGATTTCGTTGCGGTCGAGTGTGCTCATAAGTAAAACCCTCCTGACTGAAAGAATCCACACCCCAAGGCGGGATGTGGATGTGATCATTTAGTGCTTGTATTGATGGTTTGCGTTCAAATGTTTGAACTTCTCGTCGCGCTTATTGTCGTAAAGTTCAGTGATGAAACCGACTGCGATCCCGGCAACAACGGAGAGGCCCAAGAGTGCGTATGAATGCGAAAGTATCCCGACGACGACCAGCACGAAGCAGACCGCGTAGAAAAAGTAACGATTGAGCATCGACATGGGACAAGACCTCCTTTTCTTCCTCTTCCCATTATAGACGAAACCCCACATCGGTCGCAATGTGGGGCGCTTGGATTTAATCGGCGTTGTTCAGAAATCCCCACGATTCCACATGGCCGTGCGGCCATTTGGTCTCGGCGATATGGGCGAGCGGCGAGAGGCTCTCTGCGGGCGAGCCGGGCATGTAGATGCCTTCGAGCACGTATTTGGCCGTCTCCAGGCAGCGGCGGGCATTGTGCAGCGCGTCGGGCAGGCTCGGGTCACTCATGTAAAACAAGGCGGAGTTGATCAGTCCGCGCGTAGACTGTTCGACGTTGCCGACTTTGGTCTGATAGGTGTGCTGGAAGTTGTCCATGTGTACCCTCCTTTGCTTGTCGCAGCTAGTTTCTGCCGAGTCGTTCAAGAGATATTCACTTGACGTTCATGGATGGTACTTTTATTCTAAAAGGGGTATATGTATAGCGCTTTTTTGTAAAGGGTATATGAAAGACTGGAAAGGGGGCGACGCGCAATGATCGGAACGCTCGCTGCCGTAGCCGCAGTTTTGGGCTTGCTCTTCATGTGTGCTTCGATTACGAAGGAAAACACCGAGAAGGCAGTTCGAAAGCAATACGAATCCTGGGAAAATTAATCCCAACCTCTGACAGCAGGGCCGTGCGAACAGCCCTGCTGTTTTTCCGAAAAAGGAGTGACACGTGTGGAACACCACAAGTTTCGGTTCATAAAAGGCCGTGAGTATGCGTTTTTCCATGAAGACGTTCACTTGCTGATGATCGATTTTGAACGCGACGAGAAAAAGGAAATCTACCGCATCGACGATCAGGAAGCGGATGGCACATACATATTAGAGTATCCGGGCGAGTTGTACATCGAGCAGATCAAAGAGATCATCACGTCGATCTTCTTCGTGCAGGTCAGTGAAGAGCACCGCGAAGGACGCTATGCGCTGGGGGCGTATTTCACCTGTCAGCGCAAGGAGTACGCTTTGTTCTATGACCGTGAGAACCTCGAGAATGCCGAGCTGATCTTCTTCCGCGCCGTCGCGACCGGCACCGGCGATTACGAGCTGTCCAACATCACCGACGAGGACGAGTACCGCGAAGTGGTCGAACACATTCAGGAGCGCTACGGGCACATCTTCTCGTAACAGAAAAAAGGCATGTCGTTTCGTAGCTCGCACGAAAGACATGCCTTTTGCTTATTTCGGGAGGTTGCCGAGCAAAAATTCGGCCAACTCCTCGGTCTCTTCCTGGTCGGTCAGTCCGAACTGCGCGGCGAGGATGTGCAGCTTATCCTCTTCGAGGTCCTCTTTGTCGAGGATGGCGCTGCGGCCGGACTGGATGTTGGTGACGATGCTTTTCCCGTAAAATTGCTTGGTTTGGGTGATCGCCAGGTCCCAGCGGTGGTTGCCGACGAAACCGACGAAACGAGTGATCGTTTCTTCCTGATCGTCATACATGTTGATATACATAGAAGGAACACCTCTTTTTTCAGATCTGATATGTACTCATCCTATAGTACGATTTTCAATGTGCTTCTACAAGTCCTGCGCGTCAGGGTTTATAATGGGAGCAAACAGAACTGCCAGAAGGGAAGGGGAATCCGGGGATGTCGACGTTTCGCTTACAGCTGTTTCCGCTGCATGCGGTGCTCTACCCGCATGGACTGTTGCCGCTGCATATTTTTGAACCGCGTTACCGCACGATGATCGAGATGTGCGTCGAGCATGACGTGCCGTTTGGGGTCGTGCAGATTCTCTCCGGCCTCGAGGCGGGCGGCAGGGCCAAGACGGCCGACGTGGGTACGGTCGCCCGCATCCAGAGTCTGACGCGCCTCGAAGACGGGCGCATGCTGATCACCACCCGCGGCGAAGGGCGCTTCAAGATCCTCTCGTCCGCCTATGACGGAGAGTGTCTGACCGCCGAGGTGGAGCCGCTGGAAGACCGTCCGACACCGGAGCTCACGTTGGCGTCGGCCATCAAGGAGAACGCCGATCTGCCGGAGCTGTTCGACCGCTACCACCGGCTGTTGTCGCACTCCTTGAACGCGGTGTACGAGAAGCTCAACCTGCCGAACGACCCGGAGCTCCTGTCGTGGATGATCCCGGCGTTTTTGCACGTGCCGCCGGAGCTGAAGCAGGCGGTGCTGAGCAACACTTCGCTCCCGCAGCGCTTGGAGCTGGTGCGGGAACTGCTCGAAGAAGAGGCGGAGAAGCTCGAAGAGATGATCCGGGAAGCGCGCGGAGAGTAGTTATGCTATAATAGTTTTCGATCTGTTGGGAAACGATAGAACACAGGAGGGAAACGTGCAGATGGCAGATACCAAAGCGCAGCTCCTTAAGCTGATCGAGTCGATGGATGAATACATCGGGCAAGCCAAAGCAGGCATGAAGAAGAACTATGACCAGATCGAAGGCATGCGAGCGGAACTGACCGAGCGCGGCTTCGGCGAAGCGCTGGAAGAAGTGGAAGGCGTGGTGGAGATCACCGGGCACCACGGACAGGCGCTGGGCCGTCTGACGATGGCCGGGATGGTGCGAGGCGAGCTTCAGAAGATTCTGGACGGGCTGGAATAGACAAAATAACGTCAAACACTGTTTGGAAACTCTAATTTACAACTTATTGCTTCTTTGTTACCATAGAAACGACTATGAATGGCTGGAAAGGTGAGGGTCGATCATGAAAAAAGCTCTGTTGATCACCGATATTCAATCTGATTTTCTCGGCAACATGGATTACATATATCCGCTCTGTCAAGAATACCTCGACAAGTCCGGCGACCAGTATGACCTGATCGTACTGACGCATTGGAAGCACGAGGAGAACCACAACGAGAACACCTTGATGCTCAAGCATCCGAAGGCGCACATCGTCGAGAAGCGCGGCTATTCCGCGTACAACGACGAGATGAAGCAGCTGTTGGCAGACAACAAGATCGACACCGTGCATCTGGCCGGCATCGACTCCGACATGACCGTTCTGGCGACCATGTACAACCTGCTCGACGCAGGCTTCAAAGTACAGGTGCTCGAACGCCTCTTGGCATCCTTCTCCACCCGCGGCTGGGAATCGACCACGATCATGCGCTTCGTTCTGGGCGATGAAAACGTGCTGTCCCTCGGCGGCGGCCGCGTTTGGGTCTAATTTCAGCTGTGTGCGAACCTGCCCGCCGGTAGCCGGGCAGGTTTTTTCTGTCAGGGTTAGCCCCCTCTCCTCGCGGTAACACTAAGCTCAAATTCGAAGCGAGGTGAGGAGCTTGTCTTGGGTCTATTGGGCAGGATTGTATGACAGCAAGTTCGAGGCCTATTGTGCCGTGATGTGGGTAGAAGGCGACAAGCGGATCTATGGGCAGCAGCCTCCGCAAGAAGTGGAATTATACCGTACCAATCGCGGCAAAT
This sequence comes from Tumebacillus sp. BK434, assembly GCF_004340785.1. Classification (NCBI taxonomy): domain Bacteria; kingdom Bacillati; phylum Bacillota; class Bacilli; order Caryophanales; family Alicyclobacillaceae; genus Tumebacillus; species Tumebacillus sp. BK434. Next base: position 45,337 of record NZ_SLXS01000007.1, read on the forward strand.
TCGGAGTACGTTTCAAATAAGCAGTTTAAAGCAGCACCGGACAGGCTAAACTGAATCTGTAACTCAAAGCCCGCTTGTGACACTTGGAGTGCACAAGGGGCTTTTGTGTGAGAGGAGATCTGTGTCATGAGTGAACAGCCGAAAGTCATCCTCGACATTCGCGGCGAAGAAGAGTACATAACCGGTCACATTCCGGGCTCGAAAAACATCGGGCTGCAGGAATTGTCGTTTGCGCTGGGTGATGTGGAGCCGGATGAGAAAATATTGCTGGTCTGCCGCACCGGAAAGCGTGCAGGGCAGGTAAAGCTGTTATTGGAAGACGAAGGGTATCATAATGTAGAAGTACTGGCGGGCGGCATGGAAGCGTATAAAGGCGAGATTGAAAAAGGGGAGTAAGCAAAAGAGTCAGGTACTTCTCATTTTTGACCAAAATTGACCTTTCTTGACCTTCTGACCGTCTTTGACCTTTGGCAAATTATCAGTATACTTAGAAGTAAGCAAATCACACCAACACGCACGTTGTAAAAGGAGGATTTTCAGATGAATCTCGTCCCGTATGTAATCGAACAGACTTCGCGCGGTGAGCGCTCTTACGATATCTACTCCCGCCTGCTGAAAGACCGTATCATCTTCCTCGGTACCGAGGTGAACGACGATGTGGCGAACTCGATCGTGGCACAGCTGTTGTTCCTGGCGGCCGATGACCCGGATAAGGATATCCACCTGTACATCAACTCGCCGGGCGGCTCGATCTCCTCAGGCTTTGCGATCTATGACACCATGCAGTACATCAAGCCGGACGTGTCGACGATCTGCATCGGGATGGCGGCGTCGATGGGTGCGTTCCTGCTGGCAGCAGGCGCGAAAGGCAAGCGCATCGCACTGCCGAACGCAGAAGTGATGATCCACCAGCCGCTGGGCGGCGCGCGCGGCCAGGCGACCGACATTGAGATTGCGGCGAAGCGCATTTTGCACACCAAAGCGAAGATCAACCAGATCATCTCCGAGCGCACCGGCCAGCCGATCGAGAAAGTGGCGGCCGACTCCGACCGCGACAGATGGTTCGATGCTCCGGAAGCGCTGGAGTACGGCCTGATCGACAAAGTGATCGAAAACATCAACGAAGTGAAATAAAGAGATCTGCAAGCGGCAGGGGACCCTTCTCCTGCCGTTTTTGAGTTTGGAAGCGAGGGATGCAAAATGACCGAACTAGGGAAATGGATGGCAGCACAGATCCGCCAAGGCGGCCCGGTGCCGTTCGCACAGTTTATGGAGTGGGCGCTGTACCACCCGGAACTGGGCTATTACACCGGCGAGCGCCGCAAATTCGGCAAGGCGGGCGATTTCTATACCAGTCCGGGGATCAACCCGGTCTTCGCCGAAGTGCTGGCCGATCAGCTGGCGGAAAAAGCGTCGCTCGTGGCAGCAGAGCCGTTTGTGCTGCTCGAGTTTGGCGCGGGCGAAGGGATGCTCGCCCGCGACCTCCTGAACCGCTGGCAGGCGGAGCATCCGGCGTTGTACGCGAATGCGGAGTACCGCATCGTGGAGATCTCGCCTGCGCTGCGGGCACGGCAGGCCGAGCTGACCGGGGCACATCCCGGCAAAGTGGCGTGGATGACGCGCGAAGAGGTGCTGGCTGGCGGCGCGTTTGTCGGGGCGGTGCTGACCAATGAGTTTGTCGATGCCTTCCCGGTGCACCGGGTGGTGAAGCAGGACGGCGGGCTGGCCGAGCTGTATGTGGATTGGGAAGCGGAGCCAAGGCGGACGGACGGGATGTTCGACATGGAAGTTCGCGCGGACATGGCCGCAGGACTTCCGAGGGAGCAGTTGGAGCAGGATAGTTCGGAAGCTGTGCCCGGCAGGAGTGTACACGATGAGGGTGCCTTCGAGCCGGGGAGATATGTTGTCATTCCCGGTGCGCTTTCTGATGTTCGGATCGAAGAGTACGCTGCCGCCTACGCCGCTGGGATGATCCGCGGGCAGGTGACCGAAGTGGGGCTGCCGGGGCTGGATTGGTATCAAGAAGTTGCCGGGCTGTTGCAGCAGGGGTGGATTCTGACGATCGACTATGGCTTCGATGCGGAGATGCTGCATCACAAGAGCCGGATGGACGGCACACTGCGCGGGTTTTATCAGCACACGCTGGTCAGCGATCCGTTTCAGCACGTCGGCGAGATGGATCTGACGGCCGATGTCAATTTTACCGCTCTGCAAGCGGTCGGTGAGCAGGCCGGGCTGGTGACCGAGTTTTACGGCTCGCAGGCGAAATATCTGCTGCAGAGCGGCATCTTGCAGCGCCTGAAAGACGTATTCAGCGCCGACCTGATCAACGACCCGGACATGAAGCGCAACCGGGCGATCAAGCAGCTGATCATGCCGGGCGGGATCGGCGATCATTTTAAAGTGCTGGTGCAATCGCGAGGCGTCTCTGTGCTATAATGGACGGGTATTGCAGTAAAGGGGTGACAAGCCTGTGTTCCTGAAACGTTTGTCCATCGCGCTGTTTGTATTCTGCGTGTTGTTTTTGGCCTTGGGCCTTTGGTTTATGAAAAGCGGTAACATGGTCGGCTAAGAATATGCAAAAAAGCCACGGAATTCCTTTTGACAGGAGCCGTGGCTTTTTTTATTATGATTTGGCTACGTAGAGCAGACCGGTCGTGCCGGCTCCGACATGCGCGCCGACAACGCCGGAGATCTCGATGAGCGCGGTGTTGGTCACGCCTTGCTCGTGCAGCAGAGCCTGCAGCTCGAGCGCCTGCTCCGGCGCAGCGACGTGGCCGATGCCGAAGATCAGATCCGGGTCGGGCTGGTGCTCCTGCACATAGCGCAGGATCGTCGCCAGCGCATTTTTCTTGCCGCGCACCTTGTCGTACTGTTGCACGACACCTTCTCGATCGAGCATCAGGATCGGCTTGATCGCCAGCAGCGAACCGAACAGGAAGGCGAGATTGTTGATCCGCCCCGATTTGCGCAAGTTGTCGAGCGTCGCCACGGAAAACACCAATTGAGAGCGCTTTCTTAGATCTTGCAAGCGTGCTGTGATCTCCTCCGCATTCTTGCCGGCGTGCGCCAGCTTCGCAGCTTCCAGCGCCAAGACGCCTTGGCCAAAGGAAACGTTCAGCGTGTCAAAGATCGTCACGCGATCCGGATCGCTCACCATGTCACGCCCGATTCTGGCCGACTGCACGGTGCCGGAGAGGGTGGAGGCGAGGCCGACATAATACACGTCGTCGCCCGCGTCTAAAATCTTCTGGAACCGGTCGCGCATCAAAGCAGGGCTCGGCTGGGAAGTGGTCGGCAACACTTTCGATGCGGCCATCTTCTCATAAAATTCTGCTTTGCTGATCTCGATTCCGTCGGCATATGTTGTACCTTCGAAGATCACATTAAGCGGGACAATGTCGATCCCATACTCTGCGACCATCGAAGAAGTGAGATCTGAAGTGCTGTCCGTTACGATTCGGAGCATAATCATCCGCCTTCCATTCCACAGATTTATAAATTATAACATAGAACTAGTTATTAGGACTAGGTATTTAGATTTTTGTCAATTGTGACATACTTTTTCAGAATTTAGACGAATATAGTGTGGATTATTGGCAAGTTGTTGTGTAAAATAGGGTAGAAACTAACGCATCAGTCCGCTGGGAGGTACTAATAGATGTCTATCAAACTTGCAATTAACGGTTTTGGCCGTATCGGCCGCATGGTGTTCCGTGCAGCAGCACTTGACCCGCAAATCGAGATCGTGGCGATCAACGCAACTCATGATGTGAAAGCGCTTGCGCATCTTTTGAAATATGATTCCGTACAGGGCAAATTTAATGCAGAGGTCGAAACGACCGCTGACAGCATCATCGTGAACGGCCGTGAGACGAAGATCGTCGGCGACCGCAACCCGTTAAATCTGCCGTGGAAGGAACTCGGCGTTGACATTGTGATCGAAGCGACCGGCAAGTTCCGCTCCAAAGAGACGGCCGGCCAGCACATCACCGCAGGGGCAAAGAAAGTCATCATCACTGCACCTGGTAAAGATGAAGACGTGACGATCGTCATGGGCGTCAACGAAGAGATGTACGATCCTGAAAAGCATGATGTCATCTCCAACGCATCCTGCACCACCAACTGCCTCGCCCCGGTGGCGAAAGTGCTGCATGACAAGTTCACGATCCTGAACGGGCTGATGACGACGATTCATGCCTACACCAACGATCAGAACAACCTCGACAACCCGCACAAAGACCTGCGCCGCGCCCGCGCTTGCGCCCAGTCGATCATCCCGACGACGACCGGCGCTGCCAAAGCGGTCGGTCTCGTGCTGCCGGAGCTGAAAGGCAAGTTGAACGGCTTCTCGATGCGCGTCCCGACCCCGAACGTATCGGTGGTTGACCTTGTGGCGAACGTCGCTCAAGACGTGACGGTCGATGCTGTCAACGCTGCGCTGAAAGAAGCGGCAGCAGGCTCGCTGAAAGGCATCCTCGGCTACACCGATGAGCCGCTCGTTTCGGTTGACTTTGTCGGCGATGCGCGCTCTTCGATCGTCGACGGTCTGTCCACGATGGTCGTCGGCGAGAAGACGGTGAAAGTCGTCGCTTGGTACGACAACGAGTGGGGTTACTCCGAGCGCGTGGTCGACCTCGCCCGTCTCGTCGGCAAGAAATTGCAAGAAAAAGTGTCCTGCTAAGCGAGAATGCAGGGAAAATTGGCAATAAGAGTCGCCAGCGGGCGGCTCTTTTTGTATAATGGGGAACGGTACATCAGGGAAGTATAGTAAGCACTATGGGCTGGCAGTGCCCCGAGAGGTGGGGTGTTACGCAATGAAACAAGAGATTTACCTGGACAACAGCGCGACCACCAAGCCGTATCCGGAAGTGATCGACAGCATGGTCGCGATGATGGAAGCCAACTACGGGAATCCGTCCTCCTTACATAAAAAAGGCCTGGTCGCCGAAAAAGAAGTCGACAAGGCCAGAGAGCGCGTCGCCAAAGCGCTCGGCGTCAAGAAAAATGAGATCGTGTTCACCTCAAGCGGCACGGAAGCGAACCATCTGGCGCTGTTTGGCGCAGCACTGGCTTACGTCTCGCGGGGCAAGCACATCATCACGACCGGCATCGAGCACGCCTGCGTCTACGATGCGGCCAAGGAATTGGAAGCGCGCGGCTGGCAAGTGACGTTTGTCAGCGCGGGCCCGGACGGCGTGGTGTCGGTCGAGGACATCAAAGCAGCCTGGCGCGATGACACGGTGCTGGTGTCGGTGATGCATGTGAACAACGAGACGGGCGCGTTGCAGCCGATCCAAGCGATCGGCGCATTTCTCAAGGACAAGCACAAAACGCTGTTCCATGTCGATGCGGTGCAGGCGCTGGGCAAGGTGCCGCTCAAGATCAAGGAAGCGGGCATCGACCTGCTCGCCGTCTCCGCGCACAAGATCCACGGCCCGAAAGGAGTCGGCGCGCTCTATGTGCGCGACGGGGTAAAACTGACGCCGATGTTTTACGGCGGCGGCCAGGAAAAAGGCTTGCGCTCGGGCACGGAAAACGTGCCGGGCATCGTCGGCTTTGGCGTGGCGGTCGAACGGACGATGAAAGAGATGCCGCAGGCGGCCGCTGCGATGCGCGAGCTGCGCGGCTATCTGGCCGAGCAGATTGTGGCGACGATCCCCCAGGTGCGGATCAACACGCCGCAGGACGCGGCGCCGCACGTGCTGAACGTCTCGTTTGAAGGCGTGCGCGGCGAAGTGCTCGTGCACACGCTGGAGACGCATGGACTGTTCGTCTCGACCGGCTCGGCCTGTTCGTCGAAGGAAAAGATTTACTCCCGCGTGCTGCAAGTGATGGGGCTGCCGGAGAAGCAGCTCGAAGGCGCGGTCAGGATTTCGCTCGATGCGGCGAATACCCGCGAGGAAGCGGACTTGCTGCTGCAGGCTTTGAAGTCGAGTGTTGAAGATTTGCGACTGTTTTCACGGAGGTAGGACTATGTACACAACGTTTATCGTTCGCATGGGCGGCGAGATCGCCATCAAAGGGAAGAACCGCCCGCAATTTGAAAAAGCTTTGCTGGAAAACATGCGCCTCTCGGTCAAAGGGATGGGCGTGAAGATCACCCGCACGGGCGGTCGGATCGAAGTCAACGTTGGCGAGGCCGACCCGCAGGAAGTGGCCGAGCAGCTGACCCAGGTGATGGGCGTCTCCTCGATCTCTCCGGTGGCGGAAGCGAGCCTGGATCTGGACAACATCAAAGAGACTGCGCTGCGCGTCGTGCAGGATGCGCTGGAGAAGCGCCAGACGCCGGTCACGTTTAAAGTGGAAGCGCGCCGCGCGAACAAGCTGTTCCCGCTGGAATCGCCGCAGATCATGCAGGAAGTCGGCCGTTACATCCTGTCGAAGATCGGCGACGGCCGTTTGAAAGTGGATGTGCGCAAGCCGGAGCTGACCTTGACGGTGGAAGTGCGCGAGGCGAAAACGTACGTCATGTGCGACGTGATCGACGGCCCGGGCGGTTTGCCGGTCGGCACGGCGGGGCGCGTCATGCTGCTGCTCTCCGGCGGCATCGATTCGCCGGTCGCCGGGTGGCTGGCGATGAAGCGCGGGGCGACGGTGGAGGCGATCCATTTCCACTCCTTCCCGTTCACTTCGGAGCGCTCGCAGGAAAAGGTCAACGACCTCGCCAAGATCCTTGCCAAACACGGCGCGCGCGTGCGTCTGCACAACGTGCATTTTACGGAGATCCAAAAAGCGATCCGCCAGCATGTGCCGGAAGAGTATTCGATCACGATCATGCGCCGCTTCATGATGCGCATCGCGGAGCAGCTCGCCCATCAGCGCAAAGCGCTGGCTCTGGTCACCGGCGAATCGCTGGGTCAGGTGGCAAGCCAGACTTTGGAAAGCATGTACACGATCAACAACGTGACGAACATGCCGATCCTGCGCCCCTTGGTGGCGATGGACAAGCGCGACATCATGGAGATCGCCAAGAAGATCGGGACGTACGAGACTTCGATTTTGCCGTATGAAGACTGCTGCACGATCTTCACGCCGAAAAATCCGAAGACGCGCCCCAAACTGCACGAAGCGGAGCGCGCGGAAGAGAAGCTCGACATCGATGCGCTGATCGCCGAAGCGCTGGAGAAGACCGAGTCGATTTTGTTCACCCGGTACGAAAGCCTGTAATCCCTCGTCTGCCACATAGTACCGCCAAGCGGCGGACACACTACTCCCAGAACATCATTTTCTTGGGAGGAGTGTGAGACGATGGCTGTAAAAGTGATGCGTACCTTGCGGATCGTCTCCACGATCGCAGGGGTCGTGGCGGGCGTGATGGAGCTTCGAAACATGTATTTCCGCCGCAAGCGGATGTGGCATGTGCTGCGTCGTTTGATTCGTCAGGTCGGGTAGTGGACACCACCTCTTTCTATAAATTGGAAAGAGGTGGTTTTTGCGTTGCGCGCATCTTGAGGTTTAATTTCGTTGAATTGCATATACATATAGAACCTATACTTTTCAGACAATTCATCTGGCGAAGGAGGGCCCTATGATGAAAAAAGTGCGTCAAGATGCGTGGTCCCAAGCTGACGACTCCTTGCTCGCTGAGGTCATCTTGCGCCATGTGCGCAGCGGCAGCACGCAATTGGCCGCGTTTCAGGAGGCGAGCAAGTCGCTTGGCCGGACGGCGGCCGCCACCGGCTACCGCTGGAATGCGAACGTGCGCAAAGAGTATGTGGCGCAGATCGAGATCGCCAAGGCGCAGTGGAAAGAAGTGAAGGGGCGGGCCGAGGCGGAAGGGACGGCCGTTCCTGAGCCGGCCGGTTGGGAGAGCGCGGCGGAGGGAGCTGTGGCGGCGCTGGATTGGCCGGCGGTGCTAAAGTTTTTGAAAGGGCAAAAAGGCACGGTCGGACAGCTGCAGACTCGGCTCACCAAACTGGAGCGCGAATTGGCGGTGCAGACGGCCGAAAACGTCCGGCTCAGCGAGGAGAACCGCAAGCTAAGGGCGGAGTTGAACCGGGTCGGACAGGAGCTGACCCTCGTCAAGGAAGACCACTCCGCCTTGGTCGGCATCATGGAGCGGGCGCGCAAACTGGCATTCGTCGGCGAGCCGTTGATCGAAGCGAGTCCGGCGGCGTTTGTGATGGAGGAAAACGGGAATCTGGAGCGGATGAAATAGGAGCGGACAGCGTGACGTTCGTCCTGTCGCGTACCAGGTGGCGGAGCTGCACCAGCCGTTTCCGAAAGCGAAAAACAAGAAAGTGCGCCGACCTGTGGTCGGCGCACTTTGTTTAGTGTTTCGTCGAGCCGTCGTCATCGACAAACTCGATCGCTTCTAATTGGTCGCGGAAGTTCGCGCGGAACACGTTCAGGTACTCTTCGCGCAGGGCAAGTTGTTCCTTCGCTTCTTCCGGCGTCATCGTGCCAGCCTTCTTCTTGCGGGCGAGCACGTTGATGCGTTCGATCTTATCAGGGGTCAGCATGTTGCTGCCTCCTTTCTATCGGGCAAAATAATTCCCCGTTAGTTTACAAGAAAAAGAACTGGGCGTCAAAAAGTTGAGCGCCCAGTGGAAGGTGATTACGCTTGCGGCTGCCAGACGTACGGGTTCTCCCCGCGGTCGCGCACCGGGTCGTATTTGACAGGTTGAAAGCCGAGTTTCAGGAAGAAATCCTGTGCGCCAAGCCGGACGTTGGTCTTGACCGGCAGGCCCTGCTCTTTGGCAAACTGAACGAGCATCGCGCCGTAGCCTTTGCCTTTGTAGCCGGGGAGCACTTCCAGCTTCATCAGTTCGTGGTAGGTGGTAGGCGGATCGAAGTAACGGTCATATTTGTCGAGAATGCGGTAGAGGCTCATGCGGGCGACAAGTTTGCCTTCTTCGTAGATCCCGTAAAAGGGCGAGACAGTCTGATCTTCGACCAGGTCTGCTTTTAAATCCTCCATCATCGACAGCTCTTCCAAACCGTTTTCCCGGAATTTGCGGAACTCCTCGAGGGTCTTGTAGTTGATCTGCAGCTTTTGCACTTGCGGCGACATAGCTGTCCCTCCCTTCAGCGTTGTTTCTTCCCTTTATTATATCGGAAAAGAAGAAACATTTGCCACCAATAGTTCGTCAAACTGAAGGAAGGGAGAGCGGTTACGCGACGCGAAGTGTCAGGAATGCGCTCATGATCTCGCGCAGCTGGCCGCTCGGGTTGTCCTGCAGGCGGAAGTGCTCAGCCATCAGTTTGGCGGGCGGAACGTGTCCGCCTGTCGTCAGCACGAGGGTGGGGACGACTGCCGGCAGAGCCATCGAGATCTCCGGCGGGTTCAAGAGCAGGAGTCCGGCGATGCGACCGGGCAGTCCGGCGGCGACTTCCAAAGCCGGAATGCAGTCGGCATCTGCCGCGGCGAGGATGACATGCTCCCAGACCAGACCATCGAGGACTTGCACCGCTTCGGCAGACGAGTCGATCGTCAGCACGGCGGCCGCGTAGACCGGGGTCGGGTCGGCGGAGATCTCTTCCAGCAAGGTGGAGCAGGCGTTTTTTTGCAGAATCAGCACGTGTTTGTACATGAATACTTCCTCCGTTCCTAGCAAGTGGTTTACGAGATTGATATGCGGTGCGGGAACGGTTTATGCAAAAGGGGATCGTAAAATGAACGTGGTATTGATCGATTTGGATGAAACGCTGTCCGATCACCGCCATTCCTCCCAGGCGGGCATCCGCACGCTGTGGCAGGAACATCCGGCATTGCAGCAAAAGACGGTCGAGGCGCTGGAGCATGAATTTTGGATCATGCTGGACAGCATGCACAGCGAAGTGTTAAAAGGCAATCTGACGCTGGAGCAGGCGCGGGTGGAACGCTTTCGCCGGCTGTTTGCCGGGTGCGGGCAGGAGCTCGCGGAACGTGAAATAGACGCGTTGACGGAGCGCTACCAAGCCGCGTATCGCCGTTCGCGCCGCGCGGTGCCGGGCGCGCATGAACTCCTGCGCTGGCTGCGCGAACAGGGGGCGAAGATCGTCGTCGTGACGAATGGATTTACGTCGGTGCAGCAGGGAAAATTGCGAGAGTGTGCGATGGAAGGGCTGGTCGATCATCTGCTCACCTCAGAGGCGGCCGGCGCGCAGAAGCCGGAGCGGAGCGTTTTTGAAGCGGCGCTGCAACTGGCGGGCGGGACGCCTGAGCGGGCGGTGATGATCGGCGACTCGTGGCAATCGGACGTGACGGGTGCCGCACAGCTGGGCATCAAAGCGTTCTGGCTGAACCGGCGGGAAGAGACCTGCCCCGACCCGGCGCTTGCCGTTGAGATCGGCGACCTGTCGCAACTGCCGGAACTTTTGAGCGCGCACTGGCATACCCTCAAAAATGGCTGCGTTTGACGAAGAAGTAAGGAGCGTATCGGTTCAACGCCAAAGTAACATTTCGGTTACATTCTAGCGTTTCGCGTCTATCTATCGACGGGAAGGTATAAACTAGTAGAAATGTTACCCGCATAATCCACGGTTTTGATACGTATTACGTATATGATGGCCCGCGAAGTTTGTCCGATGGTTGCAGCGCGGGGAATACGACGGGGGGATTGGCATGAACGAGCGAATCTTGGCAGGCCGGTACCGGCTGCTGGAAGCGATTGGCGGTGCATCCGATCTGTTTTTGGCACACGATGAGTCGCTGATGCGTCAAGTGGCGGTGAAACGCTTGCCGGGAAACGTGACGGATTCGAACCGTCAACATTGGGAACAGGAAATCGCCAAAGCGGCCGGACTGCATCATCCGCATCTGCTTGGAGTCTATGATGTGGTCGTCGAAGCGGAAGGCATATATTTGATTACGGAAGATCTGGAAGGGGATACGCTGTCCCGCTGGCTGCGCGTACAAGGCGCAGTCACGGCGGAGACGGCGATCGACATCGCCCGCCAACTGGCCAGCGCGGTCGTGCAGGCGGAGAAGCACGGGATCTTGCAGATCTCGATCGAGCCGGGCACGGTGCTGATCAATCAGGACGGCTTTTTGAAAGTGATCGGCTATGGACCGCTCTTGTCCGGGCGGGCGCAGACGGAGCAGGACCTGATCAAGACGATCGGCGTGCTGCTGTGCGAGATGTTGACCGGCAAGCCGTTTTCGCACCTGGCGCCGGTGCCGCAGGTGGTGCAGGAACTGCATCTGAGCCTGCAGGGGGCGGGCGGCGTGCACAGCTGGCTGCCGGAACGTCTGGAACGCATCGTGCTTAGGGCGCTCGGATTCGCTTCCCAAGGCAGCTATGGCGGCATCCATGATCTGCATCGCGACGTGAAAGCGGTGCACCATGCGCTTGGCCAGCAGGTCGACCGCCCGGCCGAGTCGGAAGCGGCAGGTGGCACTTACATCGAGCGGATGAAAGATTCGGTGCTGGAAGCCGCTCAGGAAGGGATCGAGAAGGTCGCCAAGCTGCGCCACATGGAATTTGCGAAGAAAGTCGCGGAAGAGAGTGCGCCGAAGCGTTTTTCCCTGCTGCCGTACATCGGGGTGCTGCTCGTGGTCGTGCTGGTCATCGGCGGCTTGTGGTGGTCGCTCGGGGATGAGACTTCCACGGCGTCGACCGATGAGCGCCAGCAGGGCGCGCGGCAGTTTGCGATGCCGAATCTGCTCGGCAAGACGGAACAGGAAGCGGTGCAGGCCCTCGCCGATAACGGCTATCCGAAAGCGAAGATCCAGTGGGTATACAGCGTGACGGATGACGGCGAGACCAAAGGCAAGATCTATCGCCAGTCGGTTGACCCGGGCGAGAGCGTGCAGGGTCAGGAAAAGCTGATCATCCTGACGGTCAACGGCACGTCCTCACCGGGCGGGAATCCGGGCGAATCTGCGGGCAACCCGGCCGGCGGGGGGACCCAAAAGCCGGTCGCAGAAGGTGAGATTCCCGACCTGCGCGGCTTGAGCCAGCAGGAAGCGGAGCAGTTGATGCTCAAGCACGGGTACCACTACTCGTTTTACATCAACAAAGGCGACACACCGTCCGGCACGGTGTACAGCCAGTCTCCGGCAGCCGGCACAAAAGCGTCAAAAGGCGCCGATGTGACGTTTTACGTTTCGCAATAAAAGGTGCAATAAGAAAGGCAGTCTGCGATGTGCAGACTGCCTTTTGGTATGTTAGAGAATTCGCGGTTTGAGAAGTTCGAGGACTTCGCCGTCTTCCGGGAAGCGGCCGAGTTCCTTTTTGGAGAAGATCAGCTCTCCGTTGAACGTGACTTCAAAAACGCCACCGCTCGCCGGGACCAGTGTGAATTCACCGATTTTCGTCATAAAATGTCCAAGCAGTTCGTCCGTCAACCTGACGGCTTTGGGCAAGTAGTTTCACATGTTGCAGTAGGCCAGTGTGATCACCGGTTTTTCCATGTGCAATTCCCCCTTGGAAGGTTGATAATGATGCTTATGTGTTATTTTAGCATAGATGAGACTCGCTTTCGACAAACTGCGGATACAAGTGATAAAATTTAGAGAAAGAACGGAGGAATCGAATTGACGATGGAATCGCTGGAAATGTTTGAACCGGTAAGCGGGCTGGAAGATCTGGTGCAGATCCTCGAGACCTTATTTGCAGATGACCGGGTGAGTGTGCGTTTGGAGATGCAAGTGGAGCGCGGGGAGTCGGTGACCGAACTCGTGCTGGCCCAGTTTAACGGCAGGCTCGACCTGTGCGATATCGTGATGTCCGAATTGGAAGAGGAAGTGGCGCTGGAATTTCTGTTTCAGGAGATGAGCGGGCCGGAGGAGGCAGAGGAGCCGAGTGCGGTTACGATGCCGATCGATCCGCAAGATACGGAAGTCGATCTGCACGAGCAGAAAGTGACGCTGGAGAGCGGCTCCTTCACGCTGACGCTGACTCGTCTGCCCAAGGACCCGGCATGAAACAGCTCGTCGTCACGGCGGCTGTGATCGAAAAAAACGGGAAGGTGCTGGTCGCCCAGCGCAAACCGGACGCGCATATGGGACTGAAATGGGAATTTCCCGGCGGCAAGCTTGAGTGGGGTGAAGATCCGCGGGCTGGTTTGGCGCGGGAGATCGCTGAGGAGCTCGGCATCGAGATCGCGGCGGAGGACGTGCTGGAAGTGGTGTCCCATGCGTATCAGGACCGCCACATCGTGCTGATCGGCTACCGCTGCCGCTACCTGCGGGGGGAACTGCGCCGGTTGGATGTGCACGATGTGCGCTATGTGCAGCCGGAGGAGCTCCTGACGCTCGACATGGCGCCGGCCGACTGGCCGATCGTGCATCGGTTGCTCGGCAAGAGTTAGAGCTGCGGGTGGCGGGGCGAGTAGAAGTCGCTGTGCGTGTATTTGCCGGCGAGCTCGGCCAGCGTGAGGTGGCGCAGGTCGTAGAAGATCTCCGGCAGGTCGTCGCCGACGTAAAACAGGGGATTGGACGCATAGCGCAGGTCGTATTCGCCGGGGGAGCCGGTCGCTTCCACGAGGTGGACTTCAACGTGCCCGTCAAAAAGGGCCAGCGCGGTGTTCGGGGCGACCAGGCAGCCGGGGATGCGGAAATGACCGCCCGTCTCTTCGTTTGGCCAGCGGATCAGGATCAGAGATTGCATGCTCGATACCTCCCTAGCAGGAATGGGGTGCTCTTGGTATAATGGGTGCCGCAGAGGGTGTTTTTGGTAGTTTTGATTATAGGTTGAAACTATAGTGTGAGTCGAAAGGTTGAGGGGCGAAGGGGAGCGGAGAGGGGCGATTAGCTCACTCAGGCGCTCTTTTTGCCTGTCAGGTTCGTTTTAGCGTGAGAACGTGTGTTCGGAGGTGCGGGAACATGTCAGAGCTGGGCGAGCGCATTCGCCGGGCGCGCCAGAAGCGGAATATCACCGGGGCGCAGCTGGCCGGATGCATCGGCGTGTCGGCTAACTATATCAGCGAACTGGAGCGCGGGGTCAAGAAGAACCCGTCGATGCAGGTGATCGCCGGTCTGGCAGAAGTGCTGGGCTGTCCGGTCGATTACTTTTTCGGCGTGGAGGAGAAGCGGCTTCGCGATTACATACCGGAAGATCTGAACGGCTACGTGCGGGAGTCGATCGTCGGGCGGTACGGCGCCGCAGAGCGCGACCTGCAGGAGATCGGCGATGCGGAGATGATGGAGGCGCTCGTCGAATATCTGCGGGAGATGAAGAACCGGTCGGAAGGGTGAGTGCTGTGAAGAAGCGATTGTTCTGGAGTGTTGCTCTGGTGGTGGAAGTTGTGCTGCTCGTCATTCTGTACGGTCAGTACAAAGATGTGGAATGGCGGATTTTCCTCGTGCAGGGTCAGCAGGCGTACCGCTATGCCGAATTGCATCAGGAGTGGCTCGCCTACTCGGGCGGCATGGTGCTGATCGGCTTGGCGCTGCCGTTTACCGTCTATTTTCTGATCGGCGCGCTGCGCAGGAAGAAAGGGTGAGCGAACGATGAAGATCAGCTATGACACGGTCGACACACCGCTTGGCGAGCTCTATGTGGCGGTCGACGAGGCGGGTGTGTGCAAGGTGGCGCTCAGTGCTGCCGAGTGGGAAGCGTATGCGGCGGAGCGGGGCGGGGTGCCCCGTGACACTGTGCGGTGCAGCGAGGCGGTGTGGCAGCTGCGGGAGTATTTTCAAGGGGAGCGCCGCGAGTTCGACCTGCCGCTGTCGGTGCACGGCACGCCGTTCCGCCAGCAGGTCTGGGCTGCCCTCTGCGAGATTCCGTACGGTGAAGTGCGCAGCTACGTACAGATCGCCGAGCGGATCGGCAAACCGAAAGGGCCGCGCGCCATCGGCCAGGCCAACCGCCACAACCCGCTGCCGATCCTGATCCCCTGTCACCGCGTGATCGGCAAAAACGGCAGTCTCGTCGGCTATGCCGGCCCGCGCACCGACCTGAAAAGCGTGCTCTTGGAGCTGGAAGGCGTTTTGCCGGCACGATAAGGCCTGGGAACTGACCCGGGCTTTTTTTTGTCAAACTACCTTGTATAGTGAGGTAGTTCGTTATATGATGGTGATGGGAGGTGGAATTGGTGAACTTTGACAAAGAAGTTCTCAAAGGCTACATCGATACGATTCTGCTCAGCATGCTGGCCGACCGCCCCAAATATGGGTTCGAGCTTGCCAAGCAGGCCCGGGAAACGAGCGGTGGAGACTTTGAGATGAAAGAGGCAACCCTGTACATCGCTTTGAAGAGGTTGGAGAAGCAGGGATATGCCACCTCGTTTTGGGACGATGCGGCCAGCGGCGGCGGGCGGCGCAAATATTATCGCTTGACGGAAGACGGCTTGGCGCGCGTGCGCGGCAAGAAACAGGAGTGGGAGTACCTCAAGGGAATGATCGACCGATTTCTGCAGGAGGTGGAGTAGTGATGTTGCAAGAGCAGAGGCTGAGCCCCAATGCGCTGCAGCGCATCGGACGCCAGGTAGAGGCGATGTGCCGGCAGTTGGACGAGCCGGAAGCGGTGATCTCCGAATTTCGCGAAGAGATGACCGGACATCTGATCATGAGCGTGGAAGACCTGCTGGGGGCCGGGCTGCCGGAAGAGGATGCATTGGCAAAGGCGCTGGAGCGATTTGGCGAACCGCAGCGGGTGACGGAGGAACTGGAGAGCCTGTATCGGATTCGCAAGACCTATGCGCGGTGGCTGTTCAAGACGGCGCTGGTCTTCGGGCTGCTGGGGATGCTGGTGATTGGAAGTTTTTTCGCCTGGAATGAAGGGCTGCATAACATCGTGGTGAAACGGTTGAACCACGAATTGTTCGCAGACGCGGCAGCCGGCAAGATTGGCGCGGAGATCACGCCGGAGCTTCAAGCGAGCTTGCAGGCGGCTGTGGACGATCATCTGTCCTTGCGCAGCGCATCTGCTGTGATCCGGGATATGAAGGAATGGGTGCCGTATACGTTCACCTACCCCGCCCAGTTGCCGATCGATGCAAGCGGCAACGTGCAGCGTGTGGATGGACTCTTATTCTATACGCTCTACACGGGTGCCATGATCCCGGTCGGAGATCAGGGAAAAGCGCTCTCCGTGACGTTGCAGCAATGGCTGTTCAGCAGTGGATATTTTATGCTTGGTGCTGTGTTCCTGTTCGCGTACTGGGTGCTGTTTGGCGCTTGGGGCATCCTCAACGTCTACTCGCGGCGGCCGATCACGGTGTTTTGGGCGCTGATGATCATTTTATTTAACGCGCTTGGGTATTACGCCTATCTGAAACTGCGGCAACTTTCAATCTTTCGTCCGGCGCTTGCCAAATCCTGATTTTTTCTTATCATAAACACAGAAGGCATCACTTCCGTACATACAATGCTCCTAGAAGGAGCGTGGGAGCATGGGGGAAATGAGCTATCAGGACCTGCTGGCATTATTCGGGATCGGCGGTGCCCATCCGGGCGGGATTGCGCTGACCGAGGAAGTGCTGGCCGGGGAGCGATTGCAGCGGACGACGCGGGTGCTCGACGTCGGCTGCGGGACGGGGCAGACGGCCGCTTATCTGGCGCGCACGTACGGGTGCCAAGTGACGGCGGTCGATCTGCATCCGCTGATGCGAAAGAAGGCACAGGAACGCTTTGCCAAGGAAAAGCTGCCCGTCAAACTGCTGAAAGGCGACGCCAACAAGCTGCCGTTTCCAAGCGGCCGCTTCGATCTGGTGCTCATCGAATCGGTGACGGTGTTCACCGATCTGGCCAGATCGCTTCCAGAATACGCGCGGGTGCTGCGCCCGGGCGGGGTGCTGCTCGATTTGGAGATGACGGCGGAGCGCCCCTTGTCGGCGCAGGAACTGCAGGAGCTGCACGGCGTCTACGGCACAAAAGTGGTGCCGACCGAAGCGGAATGGATCGGCCGGCTGCAAAAAGCCGGGCTGCGCGAGGTGCGCACCGTCAAAGGCGGCACAGTCGCCTCCGCGCTGCCGGACGAAAAGTCGGGTGCAAACGTCTTGCCGGAATTCAACCTGTCGGACGAGATCGACCCCAAGGTCTATCAGATCTGGGAGCAGCATCAGCGGGTGACCGACAGCTTCAAGCACCGCTTGGGCTATCGCGTCTACCGGGCGAAAAAAGGAAAGCAATCATCAACGTAACTCGCTTTGATTACTCGATTTGAACGAAAGAAGGGCTTCAGATGTCACAAACGATGAACGACTGGATGGTACAAGAATTGCCGGCGTTTCAAACCTACAGAGAGGTGGAACAGGCCGTGCTTGCCGAAGTGGAAAAGACGATCCTCGGCGGCCGCTTTTTGACAACCTTGCACAGCGGTGGTTTTACAGCGGCACAGCTGCGCGAATTTGCGCTGCAATACAGCTATTACAGCCGCAACTTCCCGCGTGTGCTGGGTGCCGCCGTGGCGGCGGTCGAACCGCTCGACCGCTGGTGGGTGCCGCTCGTCGACAACATGTGGGACGAAGCGGGGCGTGGCAATCCGAAAGGCTACCACTCGAAGATGTACCGCACGTTTTTGGAAAGCGTAGCGCCAGATGTCGCGATCAGCGACGAGCACGTGCCGGACTATCCGGTCGGCGGCGCCACCAAGAAAGCGGTCGAGTCGTTCCTCTCGTTTTTGAAAAACGCGACGACGCTGGAGGCGATGGCGGCTGTCGGGCTCGGCTCGGAGCTGTTTGCCGGGCTGGTGATGGGCGAGATCGGGCAGGGACTTCGCCACCCGAACTACAACGAGGAGACTCGGGTCAACGTCGGCTTCTGGATGGCGCACGCCGATACGCACGAGCCGCGCCACTATCAGCTCTGCAAAGACGTGCTGCTCGACTTCTCTTCGCCGGAGCACCTGCAGACGATCTATCGGGCCGGCGTGACGATCGCGCTGTCGGAAGCCCGCTTTTACGACGAGCTTTACGTGGAAATGATGGAGAAATAAATAATCTAGCTTGGAAAGGTCATCCTAACGAGACATAGGATGGCCTTTTTGCATGTTTCTGACCGGGAAGGAGGAACAGGATGTGGTCCGCATCAGACGCAACGGCAACGAGCAGCGCAGGCAACAGATCGATGAGCAGCGCTTCGCAAAGAAGGTTGAGGCGCTGGACGGTGATGCACTGTCTGCCGCGCTCGATCAAAATATCGCCTGGCTGAAAAAGCATTTGGGCCACAGCGACGATGTGGTGGTCCGCGAGTTTTGCTATGGCGGGGATCCCCGGTTGCGTGCGGCGATTCTGATGATCGACGGCCTGACCAATTCGAATCGCATCCATGAAGACGTGCTGCGCTCGATGATGCTGACCGCGCCGGGCGATGCTCAGGACCCAGCGTTTGCACCGTCCGAAGCGGCGCAATACCTGATGAAAAACACCTTGCCGGTCGGGGAACTGCGTGCGGTCGTACGATTGCGCGACGTGATCAAAGTGGTGCTCACCGGCGACACAGCGCTCTTGCTGGACGGCTGTCAGGAGGCGCTCGTCATCTCCGCCAAAGGCTGGGCCAAGCGCAGCGTCGACGAGCCGAAGAGCGAATCGGTCGTGCGCGGCCCCCGCGACGCGTTTGGGGAGACGCTTCGGATCAACACCGCCCTGCTCCGCCGCCGGATCAAAGACCCCGACCTGCGGATTAAAAATTTCACCGTCGGAGCGCGCAGCAACACCGATGTGGCGGTCGTGTATATCGAAGGTGTGGCGCAGCAGGGGATCATCGACGAGATCGAGCGAAGGATCACGGAGATCGAACTGGACGGCGTGTTTGAAGGCGGCTACATCGAACAGTTTATCGAGGACAACCACTGGTCGCCGTTTCCGCAGATTCAAAACACCGAGCGACCCGACAAAGCGGCCGCCAACCTGCTGGAAGGCAAAGCGGTGATCCTCGTCGACGGCTCGCCATACGCCTTGATCGCCCCCAGCGTCCTGACCCAGTTTTACCACAGCCCGGAGGACTATTATGAGCGCTTCCTGATCTCGACGCTGTTGCGCTTTATCCGGGCCCTGTCGATGACGATGGCACTGCTCTTGCCGTCGTTGTATATCTCGTTTTCCTCCTTTCACCCGGAGATGATCCCGTCCAAACTGGTCATCGCCATGGCGGCAGGGCGGGCGACAGTGCCGTTTCCGTCGGTCGTCGAAGCGTTTGCGATGGAAGTTTCGATCGAGATCCTGCGGGAAGCGAGCGTACGGCTGCCCGGACCGATCGGTCCGACCATCGGCATCGTCGGCGCCTTGATCGTCGGCGAAGCGGCAGTGCAGGCGGGGATCGTCTCGCCGATCATGGTCATCGTTGTGGCGCTGACGACGATCGGCTCCTTTGCCGCCCCGTCCTACAACGCGGCGATCGCCTTGCGCATGCTGCGCTTCCCGATCATGCTGCTCGCCGCGATGTTCGGACTCTACGGCGTGATGCTGTTTTTGATCATCATCGTAGTCCATCTGTGTTCGCTGAAATCGTTTGGCGTTCCCTATCTCTCGCCGTTTACGCAAGGGACGTTTCGCGCCCTTGGCGATTCGATGATCCGCATCCCGCTTTACAAGATGACCAAACGTCCTGACGTGTTCGCAAAAGACCAAGAACGCAAACGCATCAACTCTTCATCGGCGGAGGATGTCGAACATGACTCAGCAAGCGAAGGGCCGGCCGAACGGCCGCAGGAACCGTAAGAAACCGTACTATATTTTCACCTATTCGCAAAGCATGTCGGTGATCGCGTCGACGATCATCGGCGTCGGCGTGCTGACACTGCCGCGCTCGAGTACTGCCGACGCCCATCAGTACGGCTGGGTGGCGGTACTGATCGCGCTGCTCATCTCGATCGCAGCGGTGCTGCTCATCGGCAAGCTGTGCGCCCGCTTTCCGGGGAAAACGCTGGTCGAGCTGTGCCGCGAACTGCTCGGCAGCAAGAAACACCCGTGGGTCGGCAACGTGCTTTCCTTTCCCATCATCCTGCTCTATACAGCTTTCTGGCTGATCGTGACAGGTCTGGTGGCGCGCACATTTGGCGAAGTGGTCGTCACGGCGGTGCTCGTCAATACGCCGCTGGAAGTGATCGTCGGCACGATGCTCTTTTTGTGCTTTTACTTTTCTTTTTATGACAGCGAAGTGGTGGCGCGGGTCAACGAAGTGCTGCTGGTGATCGTCGTCGTTCCCGTGCTGTTCATCTCGGTGTCGGCTTATCAAAACGCCAAGTTCGAATACATCATGCCGCTGTTCCCGACGATGCATCTGATGGGCATCGCGATGGCCATTTTGCCCGCTCTCGATACGTTTCTAGGTATGGAGATCATGCTGATGTTTAACAGCAATATCAAGTATGACAAGAAGCTGTTGCGCTATCAGGTCTACGGAGTGCTGCTGCCGGGCATCGTCTATCTGCTGATCGTCATCGCCGGCACGATGAGCTTCGGCTATGAAGAACTCTCCCGGCAGTCGTGGCCGACTTTGGAATTGATCAAGTCGGTCAATGTGCCGGGGCTGATCCTCGAGCGGCTGGAAGCCGTTTTTCTCGGGGTCTGGGTGGCGGCGGTGTTCACGTCGGCCGGCAACTGGTTCTACTGCGCCAACTGGTCGATCAAAAAGCTGTTCGGCATCAAAAAGCCGCTCTGGTCGTCATTGTTCTGTTATGTGGCCAGCTATTTCATCGCCATGAAAGTGGCGCAGAACATCCAAGAGCTGTTTTATTACCTCGAGATGATCGGCTATATCGGCATCGTGGTCGCAGGAGTGCTGCCGCTCTGCCTGCTGCTCTTGTCGATGGTGCGCAAGATGGATGGCCGAAAAGCGGAATCGGGCGAAAAGGAGGCGTCGGTGCATGAAGCGTCCTAAACGGATCTTGCCGCTCATGCTGATCGTGTGCCTCGCCGCGGTGCTATTGACCGGCTGTTGGGACCGCAAGGAGCTGGAACAGCGCACATCGGTGGTGGCGATGGCGATCGATCTGGCTGAAATGAAAGCAGGGGAGCGGCCGAAGATCAAGCTGTCGGTGCAGATCCCGATTCCGATCAAAATCGCCGGTTCCGGCGGCGGGGGCGGCGAAGGGGGAAAAAGCGCGGTCAAAGTGATGAGCGCGACCGGCCTGTCGATGGCCGATGCGATGCGCAACTTGCAGCAGCGTTTGAATCAGGAGCTCTTTTACGGGCACACGCGCGTCATCGCTGTCTCCGAGCGGGTGGCCGGCATCGACATGTCTGGCATTGTCGACTCGCTGCGCCGCAGCCCGCAGATGCGGCGTCTGTTGTGGGTGCTGATCACCCCCGGGCAGGCGGTCGAACTGCTGCAGGCCGATCCCAAGCTGGAGCAGATCCCGATCGTCTTTGTGATGGACCTGATTGAAAACGGAGCGAAGCGTGGCCGCATTCCCGACATCACACTGGGGCGCTGGTTCATCGACCGCTCCTCGAGCGGGATCCAGCCGACCGCCAACATCGTCCAGTCGAACAAACAGGACATCAAATGGCGGGGGCTTGCTTTGTTTCATGATGACCAGATGGTCGGCAAGCTGAATGATGAAGAATCTTGGGTGCTTCTGAACATCAAGGACAAGGCGATCGGCGGCGACATCACCATTCCCTGCCCCTACGCGCAAAATGGAGCAGATGGCAGCGAGCGGAAATACATAACCGTCCATCCCAAAAAAGTCCATGTCAAAAACAAGATCGAGCCGGTGCAGGACACGTTCCGCATGAACGTCAGCATCATGCTCGAACTCGATGTGGTCGAATCGATGTGCGACCTCGACTATCGGAAAAAAGAAGTGGTCAAATTAATCGAAAGTGCGATCTCCGAAGAGTTGAACAAGCGGGCTCGCAAGCTCGTCGCGCTTTGCCAAAAGGAGTACCGCGTCGACGTGTTCGGCATGGGCAACAAAGTGCGGGCGAAATACCCGCGCGAATTTGAAAGCAAGAACTGGTCTGACGAGTTTCCGAAGACGCAGATCAACATCGACTATGAAGTTGAGGTTCGCCGCGTGGGAATGAAAATGAGATAAGGAACAAACGCTATGACAAAAGGAGGGGAATGGTCACATGAACCACGAAGATCAAAAGCTGCAGGAACGCAAGAAGTTCGATGATAAATTTGAAGAAAAATTGCACAAGCAGTATACCGATATCGAAGAAGAATATCATGCGGCCTATCCGAACACCCCGGCTCCGTGGACGATGGGCTTTTTGACCGGCCTGTTCTCGCGCTACGGACGCGGCATGCTGCTGTGGGCGCTGGTTGGTGCGGCGGTGGCGGCGGCGCTATGGATCGCGTATCTGATCATCAACCCGTTCCCCGCGTAAAACGGGGAGCGGGGACTCGCGGTCTGATCCTCCGGCGACCATTTGGTTGTCGGTTTTTTCATTTTTCATTATAATGGTAGAACCTATCGAAAGGAGGGGACGCAGCATGGAGCAGCACCTGTTGTTTGACCTCGATGATACCTTGATTCACTGCAATCGTTTTTTTAATGAAGCTCGCGACGAGTTCTTCGCTGCCATGGCCGATTTCTTTCGAGACTACCCGCTCGACATCCGCATGGTCGATGAGACGCAGCACAACATCGACCTGTCCGGCATCGTGCAGCACGGATTGGGCAAAGACCGCTTCCCGGAGTCGCTGGTGGCGACCTACCGCCTGATGTGTGACAAGCATGGCAAACAGCCGAGCGAACGGGATGAAAAAGAACTCTTGTCGATCGGTTACGGCGTGTACGTCAAACCGGTCGAGCTGTACCCGCACGCGCACGAGACGCTGTTGAACTTGAAAAAAGAAGGGCATGAGCTCTACCTCTACACGGGCGGCGATCAAGAGATCCAGACCTCGAAAGTGCAGCGGGCAGGCCTCGAAGACATCTTCCCGGCGGAGCGCCGCTTTATCTCGGAGCACAAGAACCGGAATGTCTTGCAAAACATCCTTGCGACGAACAGCATGCGCCGCGAACACACGTGGATGATCGGCAACTCGGCGCGCAACGACATCCGACCGGCGCTGGAGGAAGGCATCCACGCGATCCATCTGCCCGACAAAGGGGGCTGGGCGTTCGACCAGGCCGACCTGAACGTGCCGGTGATCGGCAAGTTCCACACGCTGGACACGATTCAGCATGTGCCACAGGTGATCAAAAGCTTCGTCGACGAGGTCAAAGAGAAGTCCGGAACAGGCCGGGGCCGGTGAGGACGATCTGGATCGACGGCGACGGCTGCCCGAAAGGAGCCGTCCGCTCGACGCTTCAGGAAGGCGAGCGACGCGGGATCAAAGTGGTGCTGGTGACGAACATCCACCATGAGACGCAAGCGGAGCACCGCCTCGTCGTCGACGGCAGCGCCCAAGCGGTCGACCTCGCCATCGCCAACCGGATGCAAAAAGGCGACGTGGTGATCACCCAGGACATCGGCTTGTCGGCACTGGTGCTCAGCCGGCAGGGCTATGCCTTGTCGGTGACCGGTCAGGAATACACAAGCGATGACATGGGGCTGATCCTCGAACTGCGCGAAGCGGCCGCCAAACACCGCCGCGGCGGCGGGCGCACCAAAGGACCGAAAAAGCGGACCGTGCAGGATGATGAGCGCTTTTTGCACAGGCTGCGGGAACTGCTCGATCGCCTCGAGGCAACAACTGAAAACGGATAAACGAAAAACTCTGGCAGAGGCAGGCCGGGGTTTTTTTTTATTTTGCCTGCACGCTTTGCAGACTCGCGGTCAGACTCTATGAAAAAGTTTTGGGAGATTTGCATGGCTTGTTGGTCTATCGGTAGGACATGGCTCATAGGAATGAAGTATCAACGCGATAGGACAGGGGTGAGAGAAAGATGATCTTACGAACCACGCCGGGCACGGGCGATATCTTGAGCGTCATTCGCGAACAGATCGCCCCCGTGCTGCCGGCGCGCATCCGGCAGGCGGTGCTGAGCATGCCCGCCGATGTGCTGAGCCAATTGGAAGAGATCAGACTGCGGCTTTGGCGGCCGCTGCAAATTTTATACGGCGGCAAGGACGGATTCCTGTCCTTGCAAGGCAAAGTGACGGCAGCGCCAGACGCAGGTTGCCTGCTGACCGAAGAAGACTTGACGCAAGCGTTGAACCTGATGAGCGGTTCCTCGCTGTACGCGCTGGAAGAGGAGCTGCGGCGCGGCTATCTCACGAT
Organism: Tumebacillus sp. BK434; assembly: GCF_004340785.1. Classification (NCBI taxonomy): domain Bacteria; kingdom Bacillati; phylum Bacillota; class Bacilli; order Caryophanales; family Alicyclobacillaceae; genus Tumebacillus; species Tumebacillus sp. BK434. The sequence goes on from NZ_SLXS01000007.1 coordinate 69,332, forward strand.
CCAAGGCGGACACCGCGTCGGCATCGCCGGGCGGACGCTGCTCGACGGAGCGGGCAAGGTGCGGGGGATGAAAGAGATCGCCGCGTTTAACATCCGCATCGCCCGCGACGTAAAACATGCAGGCGAAGGCGTGGCGCACCTGCTCATCGACTCTGCCGCCTATCGCCTGCACAACACGCTCCTGATCTCTCCGCCGCAATGCGGCAAAACGACGCTGCTGCGCGACCTCGCCCGCAAGATTTCGCAAGGCGCGCTGCATCCGAAGATCGCCGGGCAAAAGGTTGGCATCGTCGACGAGCGCTCTGAGATCGCCGCTTCCTGGCACGGGTCGCCGCAGCATGACGTCGGACCGCGCACCGATGTGCTCGATGCCTGCCCAAAAGCGGAAGGCATGGCGATGATGATCCGCTCGATGTCACCACAGGTGCTGGTCACCGACGAGATCGGACGGGCTGAAGACGGACAGGCGCTGCTCGAAGCGATCCACGCCGGCGTCACCGTGATCACCACCGCGCACGGTTTTGGGATGCATGAGGTCCGCACCCGCCCGTTGCTCCGGCAGCTGTTCGAACTCGGTGCCTTCTCCCGCTACATCGTCCTCTCCCGCCGCCGCGGGCCGTGCACGATCGAAGGGGTGTACGACCGGACGGGCGACCAGATTCAGACGAGGGGCGATGTGGGATGATCAAGCTGCTGGGAAGCATCATCATCCTGCTCGTCGCCACCCTGTTCGGCTTTCGGATGGCCAGTCGCTATGCGGAGCGCTCCAAACAGCTGCGACTGTTCATCACCGCATTGAAGCTGCTGGAGACGGAGATCTTGTACGCGGCGACGCCGCTGTCTGATGCGGCCGCCAAAATCGGAGAGCGGGTCCCCGGTCCGGTCGGGACATTTTTCGCCGAGCTTGGACATAAGCTTCGTGAAGGACAGGGTGTTACCGCCGGGGAGATCTGGCGCGACACGCTGGAGCGGCACAAGGCGACTCTGCGCTTAAAAGCGGGCGATCGCGGCGTGCTGCACAGCTTCGGCCAGACGCTCGGCATCTCCGACCGCCAGGACCAGATCAAACACATACAGCTCGCCATCGCGCACCTTGGCACCGAAGAGCAGGGCGCGCGCGAAGAGCAGTCCAAAAATGAAAAGATGTGGCGGTATCTGGGGGCGCTGATGGGGCTGACACTCGTGATTCTCTTGTATTGAGGAGGGACGGCCATGAACTCAGACGTGAACACCATCTTCTTTATCGCCGGGATCGGAATCTTGACTGCAGTCATCCACACCGTGCTCAAGCAGTCCGGCAAAGAGGAGTTCGCCCATTGGGCGACGCTGACCGGTTTTATCGTCATCATGCTCACCGTGATCACGTACATCAGCGATCTGTTCGATAAGGTGCGCAACGTGTTTTTGATGAATTAACGCAGGCGGCTGCAGAAAGGGTACGACAGACATGGAAATCATCCAAATCGTTGGGCTTGGACTGGCCGCCACCATTTTGATCGTCGTGCTCAGAGGGCAATCGCCTCAAACCGCTTTTCTGATCTCGCTTGTCACCGGGGTATTCATCTTCATCTTCTTGCTCGACAAAATCAGCCTGGTCATCCACCTGCTGGAGCGCTTGTCCGTTGCGGCCGGCGTGGAGATGATCTTTTTGCAGACGATCTTAAAAATAATCGGAATCGCCTACATCGCCGAATTTGGCGCACAGATCGCCAAAGACTCCGGCGAAGGCGCGATCGCATCGAAGATCGAGCTGGCAGGGAAAATCCTGATTCTCGTGCTCGCATTGCCGATCATCCAGCGCATCATCGAGCTGGTGATGGGGCTCTTGCCCAGTTGACGAAAGGGAGGTGAGGCGATGCCCAAACGGTTTTACCATCTGATGTTTCTGCTGGCGCTGCTGATCGCGGCAAGTTTCGGCTCCCTCACCGCGCATGCGGAGGGCACCTCGCCGCCTGGCACCGGCATCCCGCAGGTGCAGACGGGCGGAGGAACCCCCGGCGCGCCGGGCAGCCAGATCACCGATCCGCTGGTCGAACAGCAGATCAAAGAGCTCGATCTGCACGAATTTGACCAATTTTTAGAGGAGTTGACCGCCGAGTACCGCGAGTATCTGCCGCCGGAGATCAAAGGACATTTGCTGGAGCTGATCCTGCAAGGGGAGCTTGGCGTCGTGTTCAAAGGCGTGCTGATGGGACTGCTCAAGTTCCTGTTCCACGAGCTGTTCCTCAACTCCAGGCTGCTCGGGACGATCCTGGTGCTCGCCGTGTTCGCCGCCCTGCTCGAATCGATGCAGTCGGCGTTTGAAGCGAACAACGTCTCCAAGATCGCCCATGCGATCTGTTTCCTGGTCCTGATGATCCTCGCAGTGCAATCTTTCGCCGCTGCCACGACGTATGCGAAAGAAGCGATTCAAACGATGGTCGATTTTATGATCGCCTCGATCCCGATGTACCTCGCCTTGCTCGCCGCCACAGGCGGCCTGGCGTCGGCGGCGATGATCCACCCGCTGATCGTGTTCTTGATCAACGTGATCGGCGACCTGATCATGTACGTGGTCTTCCCGCTGATCTTCTTCTCCGCCATCCTCACCCTGGTCAGTCAGATCTCCAGCCGCTATCAGGTGACGCAGCTTGCCAACCTGCTGCGCGGCACCGCCGTCTGGGTGCTCGGCGTGTTCTTCACGATCTTCCTTGGCGTCGTGTCGGTGCAAGGCGCGGCCGGCGCTGTGGCGGACGGCGTGTCGATCAAGGCGGCGAAATACGTCTCCTCGAATTTTGTGCCGGTGGTCGGCAAGCTGTTCTCCGACGCGGCCGACACGGTGGTTGGCGCCTCGCTGATCCTGAAAAACGCCCTCGGCGTCACCGGTGCCGGGATCGTGCTGTTGATCTGTGCGTTCCCGGCGCTGAAAGTACTCTCGCTCGCCTTGATCTACAACGTCTCAGCAGCGCTGATGCAACCGCTGGGCGACTCGCCGATCATCCGCTGCCTCTCGACGATCGGCAAGAGTCTGATTCTCGTCTTCGGCGCGCTCGCCACGGTCGGCTTCATGTTCTTCCTCGCCATCACCGTGATCATCGCCGCGAGCAATCTGTCGGTGATGGTGAGGTGATGCGCAGATGATGGAGTTTCTCAGCGAATGGATGCGGGGCCTGATCCTCGTCATCTTCCTGGCGGTCGTGCTCGACATGATCCTGCCGAACAATGCCATGCAGCGCTATGTGAAGCTGGTGATGGGGCTTTTGATCATCCTGCTGATGCTAAGCCCCGTGCTCAAACTGTACGGCACCTCGGTCTACGAGCTCGATTTTGCCCTCGACAAGTTCCTTTCCAAAGCAGGCGTCGGCAGCATGAAAAGCATCGACGAGATCACCGCCCAAGGCCAGCGGTTGCAGGAGCAGCAGGCCGGCACCACCGTCGAGCAGTGGAAAGCGATGGTGTCCGACAATGTGAAGCAGACGGTCGAACACGCCTACGGGGTGACGGTCGACTCGGTGGAACTGCGGGTCGCACAAGACGCGGAGGGCCGGCCGACCGCCATCGAATACCTCGCCGTGATCGTCATGCCGAAGCGGGAACAGGGAACAGGCGAGGCCAAGCCGGTCGAAGAGGTCGAACCGGTGATCATCGGCGGCGGCAATTCTACCGAATGGCAGAAGCCGCCGCCGAAAGTGGACAACGAGACGACGAGCGCGATCTTGCAGCAACTGGCCACCGAGTTTCAGCTGCCGAAGTCGAACGTCAGCGTGATCTGGCAGGAAGCGCAGGGGAGGTGAGGAGATGGAAAAAGACAGCGTGCAGACGAAAATGCAAAACCTGATGAAAAACAAAAAGATGCTGATCCTCTTAGGCGGACTGGGCGTCCTCCTGCTGCTCAACCCCTTGGCCTGGTTCCAAAGCGCGCCGAACACCGCCAAGCTGCAGACCGGGCAGGGGACGGAAGCGGGCCAGGTCGTCAACAACTCCAACCCCGGTGACATGGGGAGGTATGAACAGGTGATCGAATCGGAGCTGACCGAGATCCTGAACATGGTGACCGGTGTCACCGATGCTTCGGTGATGGTGACGATCGACTCCAGCGAAGAGGTGATCTACGCGGAGAATCTGCAGGAGAACCGCCAGACCACCAATGAAAACGACACCAAAGGCGGCACCCGCGGCATCACCCAATACGACAAGAACGGCCAGCTGGTGATGACCCGCGAAAGCGGCGTCGAACAGCCGGTGGTGGTGAAGACGATCAAACCCCGCGTGCGCGGCGTGGTCGTCGTCGCCAAAGGCGCCGAAGAGATCAAGACCGTAGCGTTGATCAAGGAAGCCGTCCAGCGCGCGCTGGAGGTGCCTCCACATAAAATCTCAGTTTTGCCGAAGAAATAAGCTGCTCAAAATTCATGCGGTGAACTTGAAGGAGGAATTTTACAATGGCTAAGCGTCAAACGATCTGGTTGTCCACGATGATGGTGCTGTCCCTCATGCTGATCGGTTTCTACACGGTCAACAACAACGTCGAGCCGGTCAACACCGACCCGGCGAAAACGGCAAGCCAGCAGGACAAAGGCGGCGAAGAGCAGCCGGTGGTAGCGGAAGGCAGCGACTTCTTCATCAAAATGCACCTCGATGCCCAAGAGAAATTCTCCGCCCGCGTCGAAGAGCTGAACAACCTGATCGCATCCGGCAAAGATGCGACCGAAGTGGAAAAAGCGAAAAAAGAGCTGGAGACGATGAACAACCTCGACCAGAAGATCGAAAGCACGATCGACCTGATCACCGGGGAAGGCTACCCGGATGCGTTCATCGAAGCGAAAGACAACAACAAATTCCACGTCACGGTGCAGGCGCAGGAACTCGACAAACTGAAAGCGGTTAAGATCATCGGCATCGTTTCGAAGGAGATGGGCGTCTCCTCTTCTAAAGTCAGCGTAGAAAAGCACAATTAATCCAAAAGAAGTCCCCCTGGCGGCGATCCGCTGCGAGGGGGATTTTTTAACTGACCGAAAAGTAGAAAGAAAAACTTGGGTTATGATATACTATTGTGGATGTTGTGTCGAAGAAATTACATAAATGCACGAGGAGTGTGACATACAACATGTTCAAACTCAATGAAATTCGCGAATTGGTGCGTCTGCTCGATGAGACGAGCATCGCCGAATTCAACTACGAAATAGAAGGCGCCAAGCTGTCGATCAAGAAGACGGCAGAAGGCGTGCAAGTGCTGGCTCCGGTCGTACAAGCCGCTCCGGCAGCACCGGCTCCGGTAGCAGCGCCTGTGGCAGCCGCTCCGGCTCCGGCAGCAGCACCGGCCGCTCCGGCTGAAGTTCCGGCGCCGGCAGCAGCGCCGAAAGCGGATGACCCGTCCTTACATAAAGTGGTCTCGCCGATGGTCGGCACCTTCTACAGCTCGCCGGCTCCGGACGCTGCTCCGTACGTGAAGGCAGGCGCGCGCGTCGAAGAGAAGACGATCGTCTGCATCGTGGAAGCGATGAAGCTGATGAACGAGATCGAAGCGGACGTGCGCGGCGAGATCGTCGAAGTGCTGGTAGAAAACGGTCAGCTGGTTGAATACGGTCAACCGCTCTTCCTGGTAAAGGTTGACTAGAACGGGGGACTACGATGTTTCATAAAGTGCTGATTGCTAACCGTGGTGAGATTGCGGTGCGCGTCATTCGCGCCTGCAAAGAGCTGGGCATTCCGACCGTCGCGATCTACTCGGAGGCGGACCGTGAAGCCCTGCATGTGAAAATGGCGGATGAAGCATACTGTGTGGGACCGACCTTATCCAGAGATTCCTACCTGAACATCAAGAATATCTTGTCGCTTGCCACTTCGATCGGCGTTGACGCGATCCATCCGGGATACGGCTTCCTGGCTGAGAACTCCGACTTTGCCGAATTCTGCAAAGCATGTGGCATCACGTTCATCGGACCGAGCGTGGAAGCGATCGAGAAGATGGGCGACAAAGCGGTCGCCAAAGATACGATGAAAAAGGCGGGCGTGCCGATCGTTCCGGGCACTGACGGCCTCGTGGAAGACCTTGACGAAGCCTTGAAGATCGCCGACGAGATCGGCTACCCGATCATCATCAAAGCAACGGCAGGCGGCGGCGGGAAAGGCATCCGCATCGCCAACTCCAAGGACGAGCTGGCCCGCCTGATCCAGATGGCGCAGACGGAAGCGCAGACAGCGTTTGGCAACGCCGGCGTCTATCTGGAGAAGTTCATCACCTCGATGCGCCATGTCGAGATCCAGGTGATGGGCGACTCGCACGGCAACGCGATCCACTTCGGCGAGCGCGACTGCTCCATCCAGCGCCGCATGCAGAAGCTGATCGAAGAAGCGCCGTCTCCGGCGCTGACGCCGGAGAAGCGCGCTGAGATGGGCGCGGCTGCGGTAGCGGCGGCGAAGGCAGTTTCCTACTGCGGTGCCGGCACGATCGAGTTCATCTACGATGAAGGCGGCAACTTCTACTTCATGGAGATGAACACCCGCATTCAGGTCGAGCATCCGGTGACCGAGATGATCACCGGCATCGACCTGATCAAAGAACAGATCCGTGTCGCAGCAGGTCTCCCGCTCACCCTGACTCAGGAAGAAGTGGTCTTTGACGGCTGGGCGATCGAATGCCGCATCAATGCGGAAGACCCGGACAAGAACTTCATGCCGAATCCGGGCAAGATCGTCTCGTATCTGCCGCCGGGCGGCTTTGGCGTTCGCGTCGATTCGGCTGCGTTCCCAGGCTACACGGTCACTCCGTTCTACGATTCGATGATCGCCAAGCTGATCGTTTGGGCGCCGACCCGCGAAGAAGCGATCCTGCGCATGGAGCGCGCTTTGAGCGAGTTCACCATCGACGGCATCAAAACGACGATTCCTTTCCACCAAAAGGTGCTCCGTCACGAGAAGTTCATCGAAGGTGACGTCACCACCAAGTTTCTGGAAATGTATCCTTTGTCATAAAAGGACAGGAAGTTTATACTAATAGAAACAGGGACAAGATGAGGAAGGAGCGAATCAGCCATGAATATGGAGTATGATACGACCGATATGGGCAACATTCGCATTGCGAACGAAGTGATCGAGATCATCGCCGGCCTCGCCGCGACCGAAGTCCGCGGCGTTGCGGGGATGTCGGGCGGCGTAGCGGGCGGCATCGCCGAACTGCTCGGCCGCAAGAACCTCGCCAAAGGCGTCAAGGTAGAAGTTGGTCAAAAGCAATGCGCGGTGGATGTGTCGATCGTCGCAGAGTACGGTGTGCGGATCCCGGAAGTTGCAGGCGAGATCCAAGATAACATCAAGCGTGCGATCGAGAGCATGACCGGACTGCAAGTCGTCGAAGTCAATGTTCACGTGCTTGGTGTCACCTTCAAGGGCAAGGACGAGGAAAACGGCAGCAAGGATGAGGAACGAGCGCCGCAACAACCGCCGAGCCGCGTGCTGTAAAGATTGATCCGTGAACCCCCCTGATCTGCAGGGGGGTTTTATGGCTAGGAGAGGAGGACAAGCTTTTGAAACTGTTTCCACGCATCATCCTGTGGCTGTACGCACTCGGGGTCGCGGCAGCTTGTGTCGTCATCCTGCTGCAATATGCAGGCACTGAAGTGCTTGGCCGCAATTTTGAAATCTACGATGACGGCGCAGCGGCAGCGGTGATCTTCCTGTTGCTCTCGATCTTCTTTTTGCTCTACCGCTCCAAGCGCGGCGAGCACGAACCGCAGACGATCACGCACAAGCTGGACAACGGGGATCTCAAGATCTCCTATGACACCTTGGAGCAACTGTCGCTGAAAGCAGCATCCCGCATCCGCGGCATATCCGATCTGAAAGCGCGCGTGCACATTAATGAAGGCGGCACGATGCGCATCGCCATGAAATTTGCCATCGAAGCAGGTCTGGACATTCCGAAGACGACAGCCGAACTGCAAGACGCGGTCAAACACTTTGTGGAACAGACGACCGGGATTCCGGTTGAACAAGTGACGGTCTACGTGCTGGAACTGTCCCAGCCGCAGCAAGCTGTCGTCAAGAAGCGGGTGGAATAGACCATGGACAAGTGGCTGAAGCTGTTAGAAACGCTCTCCGGCAACAAGAGGCTGCTCGGGACTGTCATCGGTGTGCTGCTCGGACTGTTTTTCCTGATCTTCGGACTGCTGAAGACGATCATCTTTGGCTTTTTCGTAATCGGCGGCTTTTACGTCGGCAAGATGATCGAAGAACGTGAAGACTGGCGCGATGTGATCGACAAGATCGTACCGGATAAGTACCGGGACTAACCACCAGAACTTGGTGGTTTCCTTTTTGTCCTCCGGGAATACTAACAGAAACAAGACGATAGAAGGAGTGCGAGAGATGAGCCGTAGAACTTCTCGTGAATTTGCATTGCAAGGATTGTTCCAAATTGATGTCGCCAAGGCGGATGTGCGCGAGGCGATTGAGCACGTGCTTGAACAGGAAGGCGCGGAGATCGACCCGGTGTTTGTGCGCGACCTGGTGAACGGGACGACCAAGCATGTTGATAAAATTGATGCGGTGCTGAGCAAGCACACCATCGGCTGGGACCTGAAGCGGATGGCGAACGTCGACCGCAACGTGCTGCGCATGGCGGTCTATGAGATGCTGTTCCATGAAGAGACGCCGACATCGGTCGTGCTCGACGAAGCGATCGACATGGCGAAAGCGTTCTCGACGCCCGACTCGGGCAAATTCGTCAACGGCGTGCTGGCGAAGATCGTGCCGGAGATGGACGGGCTGCGCGGCGAGTTTGCAGCAGCGCAGGAGTAATCGATGTATGTGCTCGGTATCGACACCAGCAACTATACCACCTCGGTCTGCCTGATCGACGAAGCCGGGCAGATCGTTCAAGAGCAGCGTCAGTTGCTCGCGGTGGAGCAAGGGGAAAGAGGGCTGCAGCAATCGGCGGCCCTCTTCCAGCATGTCCAGAACCTGCCTGTGCTGATCGAACGCCTCGGTGATCTGACCGGCAAGCTGCGCGCGGTGATCGCTTCCACCCGTCCGCGCCGCCTTGAAGGCTCCTACATGCCCGTATTCACGACCGGCAGCGGCATGGGGCGGGCGCTGGCGGCGACGCACGGAGTGCCGTTTTTGGAAACGACGCACCAGGAAGGCCACATCGCGGCGGGTGAAGGCAGCGCCGGCGTGGTGCCGGCCGACCATTTTCTCGCCGTGCATCTGTCCGGCGGCACGACCGACCTGCTGGAAGTGCGGCGGCTCGCCGACGGCTATAACATCGCCGAGCTCGGCACTTCGACCGACCTGCACGCCGGCCAGTTTGTCGACCGCGTCGGCGTCGCGCTCGGGCTCCCCTTCCCGGCCGGCCCGCATCTGGAAACGTTGGCCCGGCAAGCTTCCGACGACGAGGTGACCTTGCCGTCTCCTGTCGATGGCTACAACCTGTCGCTGGCCGGTCCGGAGACGGCGGCGATGCGTCTGATCGAGGCGGGCACGAACCCGGCCGATGTGGCGCGGGCGGTGGAGCGCTGCATCGCCAAAGGTTTGGAGAAAGTGCTGCGCAAAGCGGTGCAGGAAAAAGGCGTCAAGTCGCTGCTGATCGTCGGCGGTGTGGCAGCCAACCTGTACATCCGCGAGCGGCTCGTCTACCGGCTGGAGCACCGCGCGGTCGGCGCCAAGCTTTACTTTGCCCTGCCGAAATATTCGACCGACAACGCGTTTGGTGTGGCCAGGCTCGGCTTACAACTTCTTCCGTAACTCTCGCTTGGTTAAAACGTAAAATTATTGTATAATAGATTTTGCCTTACCCGAAAAACTTGTCGAAAAAAATAGAGAATGATCATGGAGGAAGTTAGCATGGCAGACGTACAAGATCTGAAACATGATGCAGAGTTGTTCGATATTACGATCGTAGGCGGCGGCCCGTGCGGCTTGTTCACCGCGTTCTATGCCGGGATTCGCGATGCGAAGACCAAGATCATCGATTCGCTTCCGCAGCTCGGCGGCCAATTGGCGGAGCTGTATCCGGAGAAATATATCTACGATGTGGCGGGCTTCCCGAAAGTATTGGCGCGCGACCTCGTCAACAACTTGAAGGAGCAGGCGTTCCAATACAACCCGACCGTCTGCCTGAACGAGCGCGTCATCGGCCTCAAGAAGCTGGAAGACGGCACGTTCGAACTTACCACTAACACCACCGTGCACCGCTCGAAGACGGTGATCATCACCGCAGGTATCGGCGCTTTCACCCCGCGCTCCCTGCCGGCTGAGAACACCAAGGATTTCGAAGGCAAAGGCATCCATTACTTCATCGACAACCTGCAAAGCCACCAGGGCAAGCAGGCGCTGGTGGTTGGCGGCGGCGACTCGGCGGTCGACTATGCGTTGATGCTCGAAGAAGTCTGCGACAAAGTGACCTTGATCCATCGCCGCGACCAGTTCCGCGCGCATGAAGAGTCGGTCAAAAAGCTGTACGATTCGAAAGTGGAAGTCAAAGTCTTCAACGAGCTGAAGGCGGTACACGGCGACGGCGCGCTGGAGAAGGCGGTGCTCGTCAACAACAAGGACAAGTCCACCGAAGAGATCGACGTCAACCTGATCATCGGCGCACTTGGCTTCTCCGCGTCGCTCGGCCCGATCCTCGAATGGGGGCTGGAAGTGGAAGACAACATGATCGTCGTCAACACCAAGATGGAGACGAACATTCCGGGCATCTACGCGGCCGGCGACATCGTCACCTACCCGGGCAAGGTCAAGCTGATCGCGACCGGCTTTGGCGAAGCGCCGACTGCGGTCAACAACGCCAAGCAGTTCTTCGACCCGAATGCAAAGCTGCACCCGGGCCACTCCTCGAACCGCAAAGAATAGTTTCGGCTATCCAAGTTCACGCCGCACAGGCGTGAACTTTTTTATGGTATGATAAGCCTGTAATTTTTGTCGAAAAAGCGAGTTGATACCATGCTGCAAACGAGAGAGCACATTCCGACCGTTTCCGAACTGACCGCGAAGATCAAAGGGATGTTTGAATCGGACCCGCAGTTGCAAGACTGTTTTGTGAGGGGGGAGATTTCCAACTTCACCCACCATAGCAAAGGACATATGTATTTTACGCTGAAAGATTCGCAGAGCCGGATCAAAAGCGTGATGTTTGCGGGGAACAACCGCTATTTGAAGTTCGTCCCGAAAGAGGGCATGAAGGTGATCGCGCACGGCTATGTCTCGGTGTTTGACCGCGACGGCGCTTATCAGTTTTACGTCGATGACCTGCAGCCGGACGGGCTGGGCTCCTTGTTTCTCGCCTTTCAGCAGCTGAAAGAGCAGTTGGAGCGCGAAGGGCTGTTCGATCAGATGAACAAGAAGCCGATCCCGAAGTATCCGCGCGTGGTCGGCGTCGTCACCTCGCCGACGGGCGCGGCGGTGCGCGACATCATCACCACCATTCGCCGCCGCTATCCGGTGGCGCACATACTGCTTCATCCGGTCATCGTGCAGGGGCCGACAGCGGCCGCGTCGGTCGCCGATGCGATCGCAGCGATGAACGCATTGCAAGAAGTGGACGTGCTGATCGTCGGGCGCGGCGGGGGATCGCTCGAAGAGCTCTGGGCGTTTAACGAAGAGCCGGTCGTGCGCGCGATCCATGCCTCGCAGATCCCGGTCATCTCGGCGGTGGGGCATGAGACCGATACGACCCTCTCCGATTTTGTGGCCGACATCCGCGCTGCGACGCCGACCGCCGCGGCAGAGATCGCCGTGCCGAATCTCTACGACCTGAAGCAGCATGTCGACCAGCTGACCCACCGCCTGCAACGGGCGTTGGACGGCAAGATGCGCGACGCGAAACAGCGCCTGCACCGCATCGAGACTTCGACCGTCTTCACCCGCCCGACCCATCAGCTGCACCAGTGGCAGCAGGTGGTCGACAACGCGGAAGACCGGCTGCAGTTGGCGCTTACCAAGCTGTCCGGCCAAAGCGAGCGGCGCCTCTCTCAGCTCGAAGGACGACTGCTGCGGACAAGCCCGATCGAGCGGGCGAAACGCATGGATCAGACGCTGCACTATACGGTCGAGCGCCTGCAGCGCGCCGTTGCCGACCGGGTCGGCAAAGAACAAGGCAAGTTCGAACGGCTGCTCGACAAACTTGACGCGTTGAGCCCGTTGTCGGTGATGAAGCGGGGCTATTCCCTGACGTACACCGGGGACAGAAAGCGGCTGATCAAAAGCATCGACGACGTGCAGTTGGGCGACAAAGTGCAAGTGCGCGTCCAAGACGGCTGGGTCGACTGTTCAGTATGGGGACTGGAGGAGGAGAAAACGAATGGCTGACAGCAAAGAACAAGCGCAGGAACAGACATTTGAAGCGGCGCTGGAGCGCCTGGAAGCGATCGTGCGCGCGATGGAAGCGGGAGATCTGCCGCTGGAGAAGGCGATTTCCGAGTTTCAGGAAGGCATGCAGTTGGCGCGCGTCTGCCGCGAGAAGCTCGATCAGGCGGAACAGAAGATCGAGATGCTGGTCGCAGAAGCGGGCGGGCTGACCAAAAAATCTTTTCAAACAGAGGAATGACAGAGACGATGAGCCAACAGGATCTCAAACTGTACCTTCACACGATGAGCGAGCGGATCGAGCAGGCGATGGACCTGCTCGTGCCGCCGAAAGCGCAATACCCGGAAGCGCTGTATCATGCGATGCGCTACTCGCTGTTCGCCGGAGGCAAACGCCTGCGCCCGGTGCTGACTTTGGCGACGGTCGAAGCGCTCGGCGGCGACGTGGAAGCAGCTCTGCCGGTCGCGGTGACGCTGGAGATGATCCACACCTACTCGCTGGTGCACGATGACCTTCCGGCGATGGACGATGACGATTTCCGCCGCGGCAAGCCGACCAACCACAAAGTCTACGGCGAAGCGACGGCGATCCTCGCCGGAGACGCGCTGCTGACCCAGGCGTTCCAAGTGTTGGGCACGATCGAAGCCAAAGGCCGCGAAGCGGTGCTCCTGCGCATCGTCGGCGAACTGGCGACGGCAGCCGGGTCGATCGGCATGGTCGCAGGCCAGATGGCCGACATGGAGAACGAAGGGATGAAGGCGGACGAAGAGCGCCTCGCTTTCATCCACGCGCACAAGACGGGCGCGCTGTTGACCGCGTCGGTGCGCATCGGGGCGATTTTTGCGGAAGCGGACGCAGACCAATTGCAAGCTCTGACCAGCTATGCGCAAAAAATCGGCCTCGCCTTCCAGATCGTCGATGACATCCTCGACGTGGTCGGCGAAGCGGAGAAGCTCGGCAAGGCGGTAGGCGCCGATGCCGCACACGGCAAATCGACCTACCCGGTGCTCTACGGGCTCGAAGAGTCCCGCGAGATGGTGCGCCGCCTGACTGCTGAAGCTCATCAGGCGCTGCAAAGCATCTCGCTCTGCACCAACCGTCTGCAGGAAATCGCCGACTGGCTGGTCAATCGAGACGTATAAGATCACAAGCACGCGGACATTCGTCCCGTGCTTTTTTTCATAGAGCAGAGCGAAAGTACGCACACTAGCCTTACAAGGATTTTCCAAGGGAGGCTTGTTTGTGGAAGAATATCGCTTTCTATGGGCTCCGGTCGTGATCTTTGTCGCCGGCTTTTTCCTGCTGCGCCTTGCAGGAAAGCGGGCGGTGGCCAACATGTCCAGCTTTGATCTGTTCGTGGTCGCCGCGATGGGGGCTGCACTGGGCGGATCGATCACCGTGCCGGGCAGTTTGAGCCTGACGCTGCTCGGGGTGCTGATGCTGGTGCTGACCTATCTCGGGTGGTCGTATCTGATGCTGAACAAAAACATGCGGGTTATGATGGTCAACAAACCTTCCGTTTTGGTGCATAAAGGCCACATCAGCGAAACCGGGATGCGCGACGCGCGTATCACAATACCAGAACTGCTCGGGCACCTGCGGCTCAAAGGCTACCCTTCCCTGACCGATGTCGAGTTTGCGATCATGGAGGAGGCTGGCGAGATCTCGGTGATTCCCAAAGCGTCAGCCAGGCCGTTGCAACCGGGGGACTTGCAGCTTCACGTCCAGCCGACGCCGCGGCCGGTGCCGGTGATCATCGACGGCGACTGGATCGAAGACAACCTGCTGGCGCTCGGGTCGAACAAAAATGAAGTGATCATGAAGCTGCAGGCCCAAGGCGTGCTCGCAGCCAAGATCAAAGAGCTGACCCTCGTCACGCTCGACGAACAGGGGACGGTGTGGTATGACGCGCAAGACGCGTCTGTGGACGGACAAAAGGCCCCCCAACAGTATGCCAGTCCCCAGCAGGCGTTAACTGCTGTGCTCGCCCCGGAGGCCCGGCAGGCGACGGAGAAAAATAAGGCAGGTAAGTAGTTGGCAGGTGTGATATAATATTGTCGTTTTCATCCAAGGCTCGCGTGCATCTACTCTACAAAAGAAGCGAGGCGGTAACTGCATGTTGCTCGACAAAGTAAACTGCCCCTCTGATATAAAGCATTTATCGGTTGAACAACTGGGCATTCTGGCTGAAGAGATTCGCCATTTCCTGATCGAGAACCTGGCCACCACGGGCGGCCATTTCGGTTCCAACCTCGGCGTGGTCGAATTGACGCTGGCCTTACATCAAGTGTACAACTCGCCGGTTGACAAGATCATTTGGGACGTCGGTCATCAAGCCTATGTGCACAAGATTCTCACCGGACGCAAGCACCTGTTCCCGACGCTGCGCAAGTATAAGGGCATGTCCGGCTTCCCCAAGCGGGGCGAGTCGGAGCATGACATGTTCGATGTCGGACACTCCAGCACCTCGATCTCTGCGGCGCTCGGCTATGCGATCGGACGGGATCTGAAAAAAGAAAACAGCAAGGTCGTCGCCGTGATCGGCGATGGCGCGATGACAGGCGGGATGGCGTTTGAGGCGCTCAATCATGCCGGGCACGTCAAGTCGGACATGGTCGTCGTGCTCAACGACAACGAGATGTCGATCGCGACCAACGTCGGCGCGATCACCAACTACCTGACCAAGCTCCGCGTCGACCCGCACTACTCGTCGTTCAAGAAAGACCTCGCCAACTTGCTGCACAAGATCGGCAACGTCGGTGACAAGACGGAGAAGTACTTGAAACGCGTGCGCGACTCCTTCAAGACGCTGCTCGTGCCGGGCATGCTGTTCGAAGAGTTCGGCTTCACCTATATGGGGCCGATTGACGGGCATGACCTCGCGACCTTAAAAAAATATCTCGAACAGGCGAAAAACACCAAGGGGCCGGTGCTGCTGCACGTCGTCACCCAAAAAGGGAAGGGCTACGCGGTGGCAGCCGATGCGCCTGACAAGATGCACTCCGTCTCCGTCGGGTTCAACGCCAAGCCGGGCCATGCGCCGAAAGTGGTCAAACCGGCCGCGCCGACCTACACCAAGGTGTTTGGCGACACGCTGATCAAACTGGCCCGCCAGAACCCGGACATCGTCGGGATCACCCCGGCGATGCCGATCGGCTCCGGCATGGTCAAATACGCCGAAGAATTCCCGGACCGCTTTTTCGACGTCGGCATCGCCGAGCAGCACGCCGGCACGTTTGCAGCCGGTCTGGCCTGCACGGGCAAACGTCCGGTGTTGGCGATCTACTCGACGTTCTTGCAGCGCGCTTACGACCAAGTCATTCACGACATCTGCATTCAGAATCTGCCGGTCACGATCGCCATCGACCGCGCAGGGCTGGTCGGCGAAGACGGGGAGACGCACCAAGGGGCGTTCGACGTCTCCTTCCTGCGCTGCATCCCGAACATCACGATTATGATGCCGAAGGACGAAAATGAGCTGCAGCACATGCTGTACACGGCGACTGCGCATCAGGACGGCCCGGTGGCAGTCAGATACCCGCGCGGGAACGGCTACGGCGTGAAGATGGAGGAAGCGTTCAAGCAGATCGAGATCGGCAAGTCGGAAACGGTGCGCGAAGGCAAAGACGCGGCGATTCTGGCGCTGGGCCCGATGGTGCACGTCGCAGAACATGCGGCAGAACTGCTGGCGGCAGAAGGCGTGGAGGCGCGCGTGGTCAACATGCGCTTCGCCAAGCCGCTCGATGAGGAACTGCTGCTCGAACTGGCTGAGCGCGGCACGCCGATCGTCACGATCGAAGAAGCGGCGATCGCCGGGGGCCTCGGCTCTGCGATCCTCGAATTTTATGCGCAGCGGCGTATCACCGGCGTGGAGCTGTACCCGATGGGGCTGCCCGACATGTTCGTTGAACACGGCTCGCCGCAGCTGTTGCTTGATTCGGTCGGCCTGAACGCCGAATCGCTGGTCAGCTCGATCAAAACGATGGTGCCTTTGAAACAGAAGCGTGCCTGATCAGATCCAAAGAGTTCATTCTTGCGGGTGGGACGCATGTCCCTCCCGTTTTTAGTGAACGGTAACTACTAACGCATCCTACAGAAGAACGAGGGAACGCTGTGATGACCACTCCAAAACCGGGCGCTAAGGAGCGCCTCGATGTCCTGCTCGTAGAACTCGGGCATTTTGATTCGCGGGAAAAAGCGAAAGCGGCGATTATGGCCGGGCTGGTGCTGGTCGACAACGATCGGGTGGACAAGGCCGGCACGAAAGTCAAAGTCGAAGCGGCGATCACCGTCAAAGGCGACCTGCACCCCTATGTCTCGCGCGGCGGGCTGAAGCTGGAGAAGGCGCTCAAGGAGTTCGACGTGGCGCTCGATGGCAAGGTCGTCGTCGACATCGGCGCATCGACAGGCGGCTTTACCGACTGCGCCTTGCAAAACGGTGCGAAGCAGGTCTACTCGGTCGATGTCGGCTACGGCCAGCTGGCCTGGACGCTGCGCAACGACCCGCGCGTCGTCGTGATGGAGCGCACCAACTTCCGCCATCTGAAGCCGGAAGACCTCAAAGGCGAGACGCCGCAGATCGCCGTGATGGACGTGTCGTTCATCTCGATCCGCCTGCTCTTGCCGGTGATCCAGTCGATTTTGACGGAGGACGGTCAGTTGCTCACCTTGATCAAACCGCAGTTTGAAGCGGGCCGCGAGCGCGTCGGGAAAAATGGGATCGTCCGCGACCCGGAGGTGCACCGCGATGTGCTGCAGCATGTGCTGGGCACGGCAGTGGCGCACGGCTGGCAGGTGCAAAAGGTGACCTTCTCACCGATCACCGGCGGAGATGGCAACATTGAATTTTTGGCGCACCTGACCAAGCAGGGCGAGGGGCTGGCTCCGGAAGCTCTGCAGACGGCGATCGACGGGATCATCTCCGAATCGCACAAGACACTGGAAAAATAAAAAGGATATTAACTCTCGTTCTCGAATTGATTTGAGAGATGGGAAACCCTATATAAAAAATGATTTTTCCTGATCATAGAGGAATTTTTATACCGCATCGAGAAGGAGGAGCCGAAGATGAAGGTGATAGGGCTGTTGGTCAATCACACCAAGCCGATGGCGCAAGATGTGGCGCGCCGCCTGATCGAGATCATCGAGAAGCACGGCGCTGCCGCACGGATCGACGAGAAGACGGCGGAAACGGTCGGCCGCGACGACATCTGCCTGCCGCAGACCGAGTTTGCCGATCATGTCGATCTGCTGTTCGTGCTTGGCGGTGACGGCACGATTCTCGGCTTCGCGCGCAAATTTGCCAAGACCGGACTGCCCTTGCTCGGGATCAACATCGGTCATCTCGGCTTTCTGTCGGAAGCGGAACCGCAAGACCTCGAAGATTCGGTCAAGCGCGTTCTGGACGGCAATTATTGTTTGGAGAACCGCCTGATGCTGGAAGCGCAGGTCGAGCGCGGCGGCCAGGTGATCTATCAGGACCTGATCGCGCTCAACGAGATCGGGATTGTCAAAGACCGGTTCGGCACGATGGTGACCAACCGATTGTTTGTGGATGATATGTATGTCGACCAGTACACGGGCGACGGTCTGCTCGTCTCCACGCCGACCGGATCGACCGCCTACTCGCTGTCCTGCGGCGGTCCGATCGTCTCGCCGCACATCGACGTGATGCTGATCACGCCGATTTGCCCGCATACACTGCACTCGCGGCCGCTGGTGATCGCGGCCGGTCAAGAAGTGCGGGTCGAAGTGACCGGCACGCACGAAGAGATGGTGCTGCTCGTCGACGGGCAGGATTTTCGCACTTTGGAGAACCATGATATCATCCGCGTGAAGCAAGCAGCTTACAAGACGAAGCTGATTAAATGGCGCGATCGCGAATTTTATGAAGTGCTGCGCCGCAAGCTGCACAACGCGCCGTAAACGGTGAAGGAGTTTGATCGGAACATGAAGGGCCAACGCCTGCTGAAAATACGAGAGATCATCTCGACGCAAGATATAGAAACGCAAGAGGAACTGGTCGATAAATTGCGCCAAGCCGGGTTTCAGGTGACGCAAGCGACCGTCTCCCGCGACATCAAAGAACTGCACCTCGTGAAAACGCCGACGCAAAGCGGCACCTATAAATATTCGCTGCCGGCCGAGCCGAGCTACAACCCGGAGCAAAAGCTGCGCCGCATGCTGCTCGACTCGTTCGTTTCGATCGACCGCGCCGAGAACCTCGTCGTGATGAAAACGCTGCCCGGCAACGCTCATGCGGTCGGCGCGATCATCGACGCGCTGGACTGGTCGGAAGTGCTCGGCACCATCTGCGGCGATGACACTATCTTGATCATCGTGCGCACCAAAGAAGTGGCACCTGAGGTTGTGGGCCGCTTTCTCTCCTACGTCTAGGGGGTCTGCCCATGTTGCTCGAACTGTCAGTTAAGAATTTTGCGCTGATCGAAGAAGTGCGCCTGTCATTTGAGGCGGGTCTTTGCATCCTGACCGGGGAGACCGGGGCAGGCAAATCGATCCTCCTGGACGCTGTGAGTCTCATCTTAGGCGGTCGTGCCTCGTCGGAATTTGTCCGGCAGGGCAAAGACAAAGCCACGATTGAGGCTCTTTTTGCCGTAGAATCGTCGGAGGAACTTGATGAACTGCTAGACGAATACGGGCTGGAGGCCGAGGACGGCCACATCGTGATCGTCCGCGAGATCTCCGCCGCCGGGAAAAATGTTTGCAGAATAAACGGAAGAATGGTCACCGTGCAGATGCTCAAGAATTTTGGGCAATACTTAATCAACATGCATGGACAGCATGAGCACCAGACCCTGCACGATGTGCGCGAACAGCTCGCGTTGATCGATGGCTTTGGCGGGGATGAGCTGCTGGCGCTGCGCGCCGAGGTGGAAGCCGCCTATTTTGCCTACCGCGATGCGAAAAACCGGCTGCGCGAAGCGACTTTTGGCGAGCAGGAGCGCATCCAGCGCCTCGACATCCTGCGCTTTCAACTGCAGGAGATCAAGGAAGTCGCCTTGCGCGCCGGAGAAGATGAGCGGCTGGAGGAAGAGCACAAAAAGCTCTCGTTCTCCGAGAAGCTGTTCGACGCCGCCAACTCCTCCTATGAGGTGCTGTACAGCGGCGAGCGGGGCAACTTGTCCACGCTGGACGGCGTCAACCGCGTGATCCGTGAACTGGAGAGCGTCGTGCGCTATGATGAGACCCTGTTTCCGGTGCTCGATCTGGTCAAGTCGTCCTTGTACCAGCTGGAAGAAGCGGCGCATTCTCTGCGCGACTACCGGGACAGCATCGAGTTCAATCCGGTGCGTCTCTCCAAGCTGGAAGAGCGCTTGAACCTGATCCATCGGCTGAAGAAAAAGTACGGAGATTCTGTCGAGGACATCCTCGCGTTTGCCGCCCGCATCGAAGAGGAGCTGCACACGCTGGAGCATCATGAGGAAAGCCTGGAGAAGCTGACTCAAGACGTGGAAAGCACCGGCCTCGTCCTCGCCAAACGCGCCGTGGCCTTGTCCAAAGCGCGCCGTCATGCGGCGGAAGAGCTGTCGCAGCTGGTGATGGACGAACTGGCCGAACTGATGATGCCGAAGACGCAGTTTGCGATCACCTTTACCCAGATTCAAGATGCGGACGGGCTGCCGATCGGCTCGCGGAAAGTGCATGTCAGCGAGTGGGGCATCGACCGGGTGGAATTTCTGTTCTCCCCGAACGTGGGCGAGCCTTTGCGCCCGTTCGCGAAGATCGCCTCAGGCGGCGAACTGTCGCGGACGATGCTGGCGATCAAGACGATCCTCGCCGATGTGGACAATGTCGGCACCTTGATCTTCGACGAAGTCGACACCGGCATCTCCGGACGGGCGGCGCAGGCGGTGGCAGAAAAGCTGGGGCTGATCGGCATGAAGCGCCAGGTGATCTGCGTGACGCATCTGCCGCAGGTCGCCTCGATGGCCGATGCGCACTACCTGATCCAAAAGCATCAGGACGCAGCGCGCACGCGCACCGAAGTGATCCAATTAAATGAAGCGGAGCGAATCGAAGAGATCGCCCGGATGCTGTCCGGTGCGGAACTGACCGAGACCACCTTGAAGCATGCTGCCGAAATGCTCGAGCGCGCCTGCCAGATCAAAGCGTAACGCTGCCAAAAGCGCGTATGCATGGCAGATGTTTGGCAGGATAGCAGGTCGGCGAGGGAGGCATTCTATAGCTATCACTCCAAGACGACACTGTCACTCGGCAGAGGTATACGGAGGTGCAGACAGGGAAGGAAGGGGAGCGTGAGATGGTTTGACAAAACACACTCGCAGAAAACTCTTAGGACTTTTCGTCGCAACAATGTTTGTCGCTTTGTGTTGGTTCACACCTATTCATCAGCTCGCAAGCATTCCCCAAGAACTACGGATTTTGCAAGGCACCAGCACGGCGCTCGATATCGGACTGCACTCGTTTGCCACGGTGACCACGTCCGAACCGGCTGTCGTCTCGGTTGCCGGGTCTCCGGAGGCGAAAGTTGCATCCCGCCTCAAACAACCTCTCAAGATCGATTCAGGCAAAACCGGCTCGGCCGACCTGCAAGTCAAACTTTTCGGAATGATTCCGGTCAAATCGGTACACGTCAATGTCGTGCCCGACTTGAAAGTCATTCCGGGCGGTCAGTCGATCGGCGTCAAACTCAAATCTTCCGGTATCATGGTCGTTGGCTACAACCTTGTCAAATCGGGCAACGATTCGATCTCGCCCGCAGAGCAGGCACAAGTCAAAGTCGGTGACATCATCACCGCCATCGACGGACGCAAGGTCAAATCGGTCGAAGAAGCGGCCGAGTGGATCAACAAGGCGGGCAAAGCGGAGCGTCCGCTGGAGTTCACCGTCAAGCGTGCGAAGCAGATCATGAAGCTGAAGGTCAAGCCGATCTTCGACAAAGACGGGGAAACCTACCGGATCGGGCTGTACATTCGCGATTCGGCAGCCGGTGTCGGCACCTTGACGTTCTACCAGCCGGATTATGGCGTCTTCGGGGCGCTCGGCCATGTGATCACCGACGTTGATACCGGCCAGCCGATCGGTGTCGGCGAAGGACAAGTTGTGCATTCCCGAGTAACTTCGATCGATAAAGGGGAGAGCGGCACACCCGGTGAGAAGCGGGGGATCTTCATCGATGAAGATCAAGTGCTGGGCTCGATCACCCGCAACAGCGACTTTGGGATCTTCGGCAAGATGGAGTCCTTGCCGGATAACGCCAAAGTCAGACAAGCGATGCCCGTCGCCCTGGCTGAACAGGTGCACGAAGGCAAAGCGTCGATCCTCACCGTCGTCGAAGGGCAGAAGGTCGAGGAGTTCGACATTCAGATCGTCAACGTGATGCGTCAAAAATATCCGGCCACGAAAAGCATGGTGATCAAAGTCACCGACCCGCGCCTGCTCTCAAAGACAGGCGGGATCATCCAAGGCATGAGCGGCAGCCCGATCCTGCAGGACGGCAAAGTCGTCGGCGCCGTCACTCACGTCTTCGTCAACGACCCGACGCAAGGCTACGGCGTCTTCATCGAATGGATGCTCAACGAAGCGGGTGTCAAAACCAAAACGTCGGCCGCGTCCTAAACAGGCAAACAAAAAACGCCCAGTTGATGGGCGTTTTTTGTTTGCTTCAGCTTATTTCAACGGTTGGGGCGGCGTGGTGTCAATCTCCGGGCCGTCCACAGGCTTCGACTTGTAGTCAGATGGCGTTTTGGCTTGCTGCTGATAGAGCAAACTTCCGGAAATGATCAGAACCACAGCCACAACAAGCAGGATGATTCGCGTTCTCGTTGTCAAAAGTCTTCTCCCCTTCTCCTTCGTTAGACGCAGCCAGCAGAAGGATTGTTTCATTTGTTACAATATTCGCATAGGGCTTTTGAACTATTTTGCAAACAGCGCTGTGATATTTTTCGACAAAAGTACGTTGCGAAACGGAGTGTTTTGATCAGAAGAAGTAAGAATACTGATTAAAATACGCAGAAATTGTTGAAATCAGTCTAAATGTTTATGGAAGGGTAATAGAGGAATAAAAACTGTCTTGTCGAAATATCTTTTCAGTCAGGTGAGCGTACACAAGGGGGTTCTTACTCAGTGAAGAATATCAAAGTTCTGATCGCAGATGATAACCGCGAATTTGCGGAGCTTCTGAAAGAATTTGTCACCGATCAAAGCGACATGGAAGTCGTCGGCGTTGCCTACAACGGCAACGAAGTGCTGGAACTGCTCGACAGCCAGCAGCCGGATGTGATCATCCTCGACATCATCATGCCGGTTCTCGATGGCATCGGCGTGTTGGAGAAGATCCAAGGCATGCAACTTGCGTACGACCCGAAAGTCATCATGTTGACAGCTTTCGGTCAAGAAAACATCACGAAGCGTGCCGTTGAATTCGGCGCTGCCTACTATATCTTAAAACCGTTCGACATGGACGTGCTGGCCAACCGCATCCGCCAAGTGGTGCGCGTGCCGGGAACTGCCCCGAAACAGCAGATGACGCGCGGCAAAAACGTCGATGCATCGATCACCAACATCATCCACGAGATCGGCGTGCCGGCACACATCAAAGGGTACCACTACCTGCGGGAAGCGATCGGCATGGTTTACAAAGACGTCGAGATCCTCGGCTCGATCACCAAAGTGCTGTACCCGAAGATCGCAGAAAAGTACAACACCACCCCGTCCCGCGTCGAACGTGCCATCCGCCACGCCATCGAAGTGGCCTGGGGCCGCGGCAACGTCGACTCGATCCGCAACCTCTTCGGCAACACCGTCAACGTGGGCAAGGCGAAACCGACCAACTCGGAGTTCATCGCCATGGTCGCGGATAAGCTGCGCATTGAGGCGAAGATTTCGTAAGCACATACCAGAGCAAGGGATACGGGCATACCGCACTCATTTATTTGTAGCTGTGACAGCCAACGAACTTGTTATCGATCTATAACTTACTACCATCACACCCGATAAATCCTCGTGATTTATCGGGTGTTTGTGCTTGAAGTAAGCGTTTGGAACAAGGCAAAGTACAATCATTTCAAAATTAGATGCGCCTTGGCTTCTTTCAACCACATCGGAAACTCATCCAGCAACTGGTCATAGAGTTGCTCATCGGAAACGGCGGCAATGTTGTCAAAGTGGAAAAAGTTTGCGTTGTCCACAACGCGGCCTTCCATCGTGTCTAACTTTCGCAAGACATCAAAGTTAGAATCTCCAATCCCTACAAATTGCCAGAAGATTGGTTGGCTCGAAGACTCGACGATGAATTTCTTGATCCCCGGCTTGCAACCGCCATCATTGATGAAAACCAAGAAAACAGGGATATTGCCAGGCTCTTCATGTAAGTACTTCTGCAGCACGTCTGCCATCACTTTTGGCTCGTCGTTACGGCCAAATTTATGGATCGATTCGTCGTTCAGGATATAATTGTTTACGTATCCGGCAAAATCTTTTTCCGTCACCGCCGGCAAACGGGTAAATTCATTGTCATAGACCCAAACATCCAAAGACCCGTCATCATCGAATTGACTGGCCACTGCTAAAATGCGTTCTACAACTTGTTGAACGGTTCCATTCTTATAGAGACTTCGCATCGACCCACTGATATCCAAAACCAATCCTACTTTCGCAACAACGTCGAGCAATTGCTTTTTCTCAAGCGCCACCGTTACACTTTTCTTCAAGAGAGAAACCGAGTTCATTGCTTGTCCTCCTTCTTTATTGAGAGAAAATATAACCAATTTATACATTTTTAGTTTATCAAAAGATATGTTTGATGAACATATCGAGTCGGACAATTGAAAGAAACCGCTATGCCATTGCCGACATAGCGGTCAGAACAAAGATGATTCGAAATACAATCCCCAAATAGTATAGTTGCCGAATGCTCCAGAACTGGACTGTTCCAGTCAACTCTTTCCTATCACCAGAGCCCTCCGCCCCAGAAGCCTGCGTGGCCTAACCAAGGCAGGAAGCACAGGCCGCCAAAAAATGCGGGTTCGATGTCTGCTTTGTCTGCAAGCGGAAGCAGGGCAACTCGCCATCATCCTTCCAATAATTGTGAAACGCCAACAACATGTTTTGAAGCCTATAAACTTCTACCATCTCACGATATATCAAATCGATTTTTCGGGTGCCAAGGCAAGCAGAGGACAAAAACTCCAGCAAAATTTGCTATTCACTAAAAACCTATACTTTTGTTGTATTTGAAATTATGAAAATACATTATATAATTAATATGTAATACTCAAAAATAAATAGTAGGTCTATCTAATGAAGAAAATGCTTGCAACTTTGAGCGCAGCAGTGATATTTAGTGCGTTGACGGGAGGTGCTACGCTTGCCGCACCGAACGACATGCTCGCTCCGTGGACAGGTGGGAAAACGTACCAATGTACCCAGGGCAACTTTGGTTCCTACAGTCATTATGATGTATGGAACCAGTATGCATGGGATTTTGCACTACCGAGCGGCACACCGGTACGGGCCGTTTCCAGCGGCACCATCACATTTAAGGGGTGGGACACAACCGGCTATGGCAACAAGGTGGTCATCCGGCACCCGGACGGTTCGTACTCCCAATACGCGCATAACAGCTCGTTTGGGATCTACAACGTAGGTCAATGGGTCGCACGCGGCTCCGTGGTCTCGTATTCCGGTTCTTCTGGCAACTCGTCCGGCCCGCATTTGCATTTCCAAATCATCGATGGCAATG
The DNA here is from genome assembly GCF_004340785.1 of Tumebacillus sp. BK434. Taxonomy (NCBI): domain Bacteria; kingdom Bacillati; phylum Bacillota; class Bacilli; order Caryophanales; family Alicyclobacillaceae; genus Tumebacillus; species Tumebacillus sp. BK434. The sequence continues at coordinate 94,336 of NZ_SLXS01000007.1, forward strand.
GCTACTCTCAGCCGTCCCGCTTTACCGATATCGGTAACCCGACGGCAGGCTACTCCTACACATCGGGGAACGGCACGATCTAATCGCTTTTCATTGAGGTTCAGAGCGGCACCTATCGGCAAATTGCTGATGGGTGTCTTTTTGTGAATATACACTAAAAAGATGAAGAGGATGAACTTTCCTTTAATTTCGGTGAGAGTCGACAGATATATTCCATGTCTTCACAATATCTCATATCATTATAAGATATCAGAAAGGAGGTCGATCATTAGACGGTCGGGGCAGCGTATTCAGCGGATACACTGTCATTACGTTTCGTCCATAATTTGTATAATTTCATTTAGAAGGGGGATTATTCGTGGGTTTATCACATAGGCTATTACGTTCCTTCATGTTCTTTGGTATTGTGTTCGCAGTCACGCTCTTCACCGGGTGTGGCGCAGTGGTGGAAACCGAGCAAGAACCTATAAAGAATCATGAAGTCAAAGGTCCAAAAGTCACGGAAGATGAAGCCAAATTAGTGGCAACAAGCAGGTTTCAAGTGACAAAAGTTGAAAACGTGGAACTTCGTACTTTGACTTCTGTCGAGTTCTCGTACGTACCTATGGATGCCAAGCAACTTACCCCTATTTACTACGTGATCAAAGGGCAAACGACAAGTGGGATCACAACAATCTTTGTTTCCTCAAACGACACACGTCACGCCTTCGAACTGAAATAGTCGAAACTATGTTGGGGCGTTTGAAGTTTATGTAACTGAATAGGACTGCTGCCGGTCATCCGATAGAAAAAATGGCTGAGGGAGCGAGGCAGCCAATCACGAACCGTTCTATTCGTAGAGAGAGGAAATGTTAGTTTTGGGGACGACTTTGGTACAACTGTTCGAGCAAATCGGTAATATGTGCGATTTTGCATCGGTTGTAACACGGAAGAAGCATCAAAGCGTCCCATGCCTTCAATCTTCCCTACAAAAACAAACTAGCCGCTATACCGAGATGGTAGAGCGGCAGTACGTACATCGAAAACAAGTTTAGCAATGACCTACAGCACCGTAGCCCGGAACGAGCAGGAAGAACAACACGAAGATGATCAGAAATACGACTGCCCAGCGAGTGTACGCTCCAAAAGTACCGTACATGTCGTCACCCCCTCTCACAGTGTTCTCCTCGATTCAGATTACCACCAGAGCCCTCCGCCCCAGAAACCTGCGAGAGCTAACCAAGGGAGAAAGCCGAGCCCAAAAAACACGGGCTCAACGTCGGGCTGATCCTCGGTGTTTTGAAGCAGAGCGTCTTTGAAGGCGAGTTCCTTCGAATCGGCCGCAGCCAATCCTGCTCCCGGATAGCGAATGTACATCCCTTCATTGGTAACGGAATGCAAGACACCGTGATGAACAGTTCCATTCATGTGATGCGCGACGATCGGCTGGCCAACAAATCTTTGAGCATGTTGTCTCAGATTCATTCGTTCTACTACCCTCTTTCAAAATGTTTTTGGACACTGCATTTTTGAAGCGTGAGAAGAAACCTACAACAGCTTGCCACCTGGCTTTCACCGTACGTAGGTATTTACCTGTCCTGATACGGATCGAGCGGGGATAGACCACAGGCGGCATCTTTCCTAATTGAGCGATCCTCCCTATGAAAAAGGTATACAGTACATTATGTAAATCAGGAACGTCTTGTAACGGACAATCAACTACAGGGCACCCTAAAGAGAGATAAAAATACCTGTAAAAACATCTGGCGCCGATCTTCAGCAGTTGTTGCCTGAGCTTCATGAATCCATATCGGGGGCTGTATCAAAAACATGTTCAAGCTCGAGTTCTGATATGAGCACAAGTTCGATAAGATAAGCGTGAAAAGGGTAGAGGGGATACATGGCTGAGTACGGCAATCGGACATTCAATCGGGGATGACCGCATGAGGTGGTGGTGAAGGCTTTGGCCGACAACGATTCATTGATGGAAATTTTGAACCGCGCCACCTTGATGCTGGCGGCGGGCGACATGATGCGAGCTCGGGAGGATGTGCAGGCGGGGCTGGCGCTCGATGCTCGTCATGCACCATTGCTTTGCACCCTCGGGCTGATCGAGATGGCGGAAGCGCGCCCAAATGAAGCACAGCAGGCGCTGTTGGCGGCGCGTGTGAGCGACCCGGCGCTGCTTGAAGCGCACGTGAACCTGTCTGTCCTCTTGTTTGAGATTGGCAACATAGAAGGCGCGATCGAGGCGCTCGATCTGGCGGTGAAACATCATCCCGGCGCTGATCTGCTGTATTTCAACCGTGGCTTTGCCAAGCAATGTTTGGGACGATGGGAAGAAGCGGCAAGCGATTTTTCTAAAGCATTGGAACTCGGCTCAGAGAATGTGGAAGCATGACTGTTAAACAAGGAGCAGAGTTGAACAAAAAATGCATTCTAATCGAATTCTGGGGAATAGCAATTTGCTATTCCCCAGAATGTCGTTTCCGTTGCTAGATGATTCGTAATACAATTGACAATTTGGTGGTTCTCTGTTAACGTTTTCGAAACTGAACCAATTCATCAAATATACTTTGTATTCTAGATTGGCTAGAAACTCGTAAAAGAATACCATTATTGAAGGCGTACACGTGAAAAATTCGTAAAGTTTACTGATTGCTGCTGTGGCACTGTTAACCTCACGGACTTGATCGGTACGGTCGCATATTAATTAAGTAGCAAAGGAACTTCGCGATGATAAAAAAGCTTCTGTACGTCGGATTGCTCGTACTCGCCACGATTGTGGTACTGGTCCTGTTCTTGTGTCCGACTTCGGCTCAGGATGTCGTGGCGAACACGATCGAACAAGTAAAAGCTGGTCATACTGCTGAACTTGAATTGCCTACCGAGCATTTGGATAAAATTCGTTCGATCTACCAGTTTGCTGAAACCAATCAATTGTCTGTTCCGAAAGTATCACTCCAGGAAACTGCGCGTACAGAGGAACAAGTCCAAGTTGTTGCCTTTTATGAAATGCTGGAATACGGCGAAAATAATCAAGTGAAAAAAGCACATACGGAAAGCTTGATCTTTACATTACAGAAGATCGGTTGGCGAAGTTGGAAGATTGCCGAGGTAGAGAAACAATGAACAAAAGCTGTGCAGAACTTTCTGCACAGCTTGTTTTGTGCTTATGGCTGCAACACAGAAATATGATGCAGCCTGGGATTCGGCTGCTGCGAGGTCGGGCGGGGGAAGATCAGGAGCAGATCGTACCGGGCTCCGGTGCGGTAGTGCAGAATGTCCTGCGTGGTTTGCGAATCTTCATACGAAGTGACCTTTTCAGGCTGGCCCAACACTGTTTTCACGTCTTGATAGCGGATGTTCCGCAGTTCGGGGCGATAGGAGCGGACATCATACACCAGATCTGTTTCAGTAAATCCAAACGCCAACTTCTCCGCCTCATAGGTTGCATAGCGGCCGTCTCCGGCTGTATCCACAAGGTCGGCCGGACCATAGACACGCTCGACATCACCGATCTTCGCTGCTCCGGCTATGAAGGTACAGTCCGGCACCATACCAAGCTGCGCGGAGGCGAGAAGCTGCTCGAGCAATGCGCGGGGATCGGCTTCCTGCTGGTACGGCTGCTGTGCGGTCGGCGACGGAGCTTGCTGCGGGGTGTCGCGCAGGGGGAGCAGAACGAACAGCAGAGTCGCAGCAGTTGCCGTCGCTGCAAAAGACAGCACGGCTGCGCGACCGATTCGCCTCTGGCGGCGTTTGGGCTGTTCGTGCTCCCAACTGACGATGCGTTTGTTCAATCCCTCCCAGATCTCCTGGCGGTCTGCGCGGCTCAGCTCGCGGCGGGACAGCTCAGTCCAGTTCGGCTCATGGTCCGGTTTCATCGTGATCAACTCCTTCTGTCAGTTCGCGCAGCCGGTGCAGCGCCCGATGCAGTGTGGTGCGGACTTTTCCTTCCGTCCAGCCCAGCACTTCCGCCGTCTCCGCCACCGAAAGCTGCTGCACCTGCCGGAGAATGATCACTTGCCGGTATGATTCCTTCAGCAGCGCCAAGCTCTCTTCGAGCACCATTCGGTCTTCCACGCCGGAGAGCGTGTACACTTCTTCTTGCTTCCGAAACCACTGCGTCAGGATGCGCAGCCGGGTTTTCTTTTTGCGGAGCAGGTCGTACATATAATTGCGGGCGATGGTGAGCAGCCACGTTTTATAACTGGAGTCATGACGAAAGCTGTCCCATCGCTGAAAGGCCCGGAAAAACACTTCCTGCACCACATCTTTTGCTTCTGTGTGGTCTTGCAGCGTATACCGGGCATAGCGATAGATCTCGTCAGCATACAAGGCAAACAGCCCTTCAATCGCTTCTCGTTTCGATGGTTCGCTCATGCGGGCTCCTTTTAGACAAATTGGTCTCCTCTACAAGTAGACGGTTTCGCGCCCCCCTTGTTACAAACAGAATGCTTTACGAAGCATCTCCGACCACCGTCTTCCTCGGGGCACAGGCCGGAAGCGAGCCGTTTTTTGAGCAGAAACTCGGCTACACGTATGCGGTGCGTGCGTATATCAAACGAAAGCCGCATCCGGTTTGCTAAAAATTCTTCCTTAATAATATACCATTACCTGAGCAAACCAACACCAACAGCCCGCCTTGATTCAGGCGGGCTGTTGAGTTCCTACAATAAATATACTTTCTTTCCTATACTGTTTAGTCGTTGCGCATGATGCGCCGTTTCACCACAGTACAGTGGCTTTGATATCCAAATAGATAAACAGCTATAAGATGGCGATCAAGATGACGACAGTTATGGAAAGCCAACCCCTTTCCGCAAATTGTGAAGTCCGGCTTGCACGTGCGATTCGCTGCCCGTGTCCACTCCGTACAAGATGCTGTGAAAAGGAAGTCGTCCGGCATAAAACCCGCTCACCCGCTGCCAAAAGGTTCCATCGTGTGGAAGCTCGTAATGAGCCAGCACTTCCCGCGTAAAGTCTGCACCGTATTCGACATAAAGCCCGACAAAATCATAGGCCGGATCACCGATTCGCAAATCGCCGAAATCGATGACGCCCGTCAATTTCCCGTCCTGAACCAGCAGGTGCTCGGCACTGAGGTCGCCGTGCAGCAGCCGCGGGCGATAGGTAAAATTCGCCGGGTCCTCCAAAAACTTATCGAAAATCTCCTGCGTCCACACCTGTTCCTCCCGGTTCAACAGCGGGAATGCTTTCGTTTCGATCTCCCGGAAAAACACTTCCCAGTCCGCTTTTTTAACCGTAGGCAGTTCGATATTAGGAGTATGCATATGTAAAGTCGTCAAAAAGGACCCGATCGTTACAGCCAGATTCATTTTTTCTGCAGACGTCAGGCGGGAAAAAAGTTCGGCTGTCAGCGGCGTGCCGTTGATCTGCCGGTAGCCTGCATAGACGATCTCGTCCTCCGGCGCCGAGCGATACAAAAATTCCGGCACCTGCACCGGCAATCGGCCGGCCAACTCCGGAAGAACCTGCGCTTCCTGCCACAGCTCCCGCTGGCCCAATGGGGTGCGCGGAAATCGAAATACCAGCCGTTCGCCGACGATCCAGACCTGATTGGCCCAGCCGTGTGAAATCGCCCGTGCTCCTTCGTGGCGCAGCTCCGGATGCTTGTGAAAAATGTGTTCGATCATATCGTGCCCTCCTCTGCTCTCCATTTTGCATAAAATCGGCCGGCTTGCACATCCTAGTTCTTGGGTCATTTGTAACATGAGGCGGATAAGATTTCCAACCCGATCTGCGTATTCAATTCGCCGCAGGTGGCATTCTATAGACACACTCAACGAGGAGGTGAGACACACATGGCGAACAACAACAACTCGAACCAAATCCTGGTCAACGGTGCTGCTCGCGCCCTGGACCAAATGAAGTACGAGATCGCTTCTGAGTTCGGCGTAAACCTGGGCGGTGAAACTCCTTCCCGTCTGAATGGTTCCGTCGGCGGCGAGATCACCAAGCGTCTGGTTGCTTTTGCAGAACAGGCGATGGCTGGCCGTCAGTAATGCCAACTGAATATTCCCTGTATGAGAAAGGAGACCTCCCGAATGGGGGGTCTCCTTTCCTCTCCACATCTCCTCTGAAATTCCAGAAAAACGATTGTATGGAGCAGGGGCGAACCAACCATAATAAGACCAATCCCATCAAGGAGGTGACCTACAGTGGCAAACAACAACAATCGTAACCAAAAGCTGGTACAAGGTGCAGAACGCGCTCTGGATCAAATGAAGTACGAAATTGCTTCTGAGTTTGGTGTCAACCTGGGTGGTGAAACCCCGTCCCGTCTGAACGGGTCGGTAGGCGGCGAGATCACGAAACGCCTCGTAGCATTTGCAGAACAAGCCATGTCCGGCCGTCAATAATCACACGGTTGGTCAAGTGGCAAACTGGTAAGAGTTTGATGGTATAAGCTTTGTGGAACAGGACAAAATAAACGCACATCAAATACAGGAGGTGCCTTTCAATGGCAAACAACAACAACTCGAATCAAATCCTGGTGAACGGCGCGGCTCGCGCTCTGGATCAAATGAAGTACGAAATCGCTTCCGAGTTCGGTGTTAACCTCGGCGGTGAAACTCCGTCCCGTCTGAACGGTTCGGTCGGCGGCGAAATCACCAAGCGTCTGGTAGCTTTCGCAGAGCAAGCGCTGAGCGGCCAACAACGCTAAGCAGACACCTTACCCGCAAAACTAAATAGCTGATAGCAGAGCCTCCTCACTTGAGGAGGCTCTTTTCGTTCCTTGACAGTCGGCCCGCCCCGTTGAGAAAATAGAAGTCTGAACAGGGAGGTTGCCAAGGAATGACGACACAAACCATACAGCCGGCTCAAATAGTCAAAGGTCTCAACCCCGAGCAAAAAGCGGCGGTCGAGGCGACAGATGGCCCGCTCTTGATCCTGGCCGGCGCCGGATCGGGCAAGACGAGCGTTCTGACCCGCCGGATCGCGTATCTGCTGGGCGTGCGCGGGGTGTCGCCGTTTAACATCCTGGCGATCACGTTTACCAACAAAGCTGCCAAGGAAATGAACGAGCGCGTGAAAAAGCTCGTCGGCGACGCGGCGGAAGATCTTTGGATGAGTACCTTCCACTCGATGTGCGTGCGCATTTTGCGCCGCGAAGCGGAAAAGATCGGCTACCAGAACAATTTTACGATCCTCGATTCGGACGATCAGATGGCGGCAGTCAAGCAGTCGATGCTCGACTTGAACTTAGACATTAAGAAATTCGATCCCAACTCGATTCAGTGGCGCATTTCGGCTGCGAAAAACGAGCTGTTGACCCCGGACGATTTTGCCAAAACGGCAGGCAAGAAACTGCAGGATATCGCGGCGAGCCAAGTCTACCGGGTCTATCAGCGCAAACTGCAGGATTTTAACGCGATGGATTTTGACGATCTGATCATGAAGACGGTCGAGCTGTTCGAAACGCAGCCCGACGTTCTGGAACAGTACCAGAACAAGTTCCGCTACGTCCATGTCGACGAATATCAGGACACCAACCGCGCGCAGTATAAAATGGTCAAACTGCTCGCCGAAAAGTACCGCAACCTGTGCGTCGTCGGCGACGGGGATCAGGCGATCTATGCCTGGCGCGGGGCGGACATCTCGAACATCCTCAACTTCGAAAAAGACTACCCGGAAGCGACCGTGATCAAGCTGGAGCAGAACTACCGCTCCACGTCGACGATCCTCGATGCGGCCAACGCCGTCATCCGTCACAACAAGTCCCGCAAAGACAAAGCCTTGTGGTCGCAGAAAGGGCGGGGCGAGCAGATCTCGATCTACACCGCCATCGACCAAGAGGATGAAGCGCATTATATCGTGCAGCAGGTCAAGAACCATAAGGACAACGGCGGTTCCTTTGGCGACTGCACTGTGCTCTACCGGGCGAACGCGATGTCGCGGATCGTCGAGGAAGCGTTCCTGCAGGCGGCGATCCCGTATAAGATCTTGGGCGGCATGACGTTCTACGACCGCCGCGAGATCAAAGACGTGATGGCCTACTTGAAGACGCTGGCCAACCCGCAGGATGAGATCTCTCTGCTGCGGATCATCAACGCCCCGAAGCGCTCGATCGGACCCGGCACGATTCAGAAACTGCTCGATTACGCGCATGATCGCGACTTGACGCTGCTCGAAGCGATGGGCTTCCCGGAGGAGAACGGGCTGCCGGTGAAGTCGGCGCAGAGCTGCAAAGAATTCCACGACATGATGAAGTACCTGCACGTCTGTCAGGAAGGGCTGTCGGTGTCCGAGTATCTGGCCGAGGTGCTGGAGAAGACGGGATATCGGCAGATGTATGCGCATTCGTCGAAAGAGGAAGACGTGATGCGGCTGGAAAACATCGAAGAGATGTTCTCGATCACCAAGTCGTTCGACCGCCGACGCGGCGGATCGGTCGGCGACTTTCTGGCCGAAGTGTCCCTGCTCTCCGACAATGACAAGGAGAAAGGGGAAGAAGGCGAGGCGGTGCTGATGATGACGATGCACGCTTCGAAAGGCCTGGAGTTTCCCACTGTCTTCATCATCGGCTGCGAAGAGACGATCTTCCCGCACATGCGCTCGATGGACGACATCAAAGGCATCGAGGAGGAGCGCAACCTGGCGTATGTCGGCATCACGCGCGCCAAGCAGAAGCTGCACCTTTTGCACTGCGCCGAGCGCACCTTGTTCGGTAATACGCAGCGCAACGACCCGTCGCGCTTTCTTGACGAGATCCCGGAGGAGTTCGTAGACCGCACCGTCGGCTACATCGAATCGGATATCGTCTGGAAGTCGGGCGACATGCTGAAGCACCCGCAGTGGGGACAGGGCATGGTTCTCGACAAGCGCGGGGAAGAGGAGACGCTGGAGCTGACGGTGATGTTCCACCCGTCGATCGGCGAAAAGAAAGTATTGCCCCGTTTCACCAGATTGGAGAAAATCGGCTAAGGCTTCCCATGCGGGGAGCCATTTTTTATTTTGCTCGACTCTTATATAATTTTCAAAAAAAGGACTTGCGCAAATCTGATTTGCTTGCTATATTGTTTTCAGCAAGATATTTGTCAGAAAGATTACAGAGAAATTACATGTGTGTTACATGAAGATCACATAGGGGGTAAATGAACGATGGCAAAGAAATGGCTCACGATTGGTCTCGCTGCTTCCATGGCGGCAACCCTGGCGGTTGGCTGCGGCAGCGAAGATAACAACAGCGGTGAAAAAGAAAACAACTCGAAAGAACCGCAAGAACTGAACCTGGTACTCACCGATGAAATCCCGACCATGGACCTGTCGAAGGCGACCAACACGCTCTCCTTCACCACGTTCGCACAAGTTAACGAAGGTCTCGTGCGCACCGGCAAAGACGGCAAGCCGGAAGCGGGCGTTGCTGAGAAGTGGGAAGTTTCTCCGGACGGCCTGACCTACACCTTCCACCTGCGCGATAACGCAATGTGGTCGAACGGCGACAAGGTAACCGCGAAGGACTTCGAATACTCCTTCAAGCGCACCCTGAACCCGGAAACCGGCGCTCAGTACTCCTTCATGGTGGCATGGATCAAAGGCGGCACTGCTTACAACGCAGGCAAAGGCTCTGCTGATGATGTAGCAGTTAAAGCGAAAGACGACAAGACGCTCGAAGTGACCTTGGATCACCCGATCCCGTTCTTCGTCGAGCAAATGGCGTTCCCGACCTTCTATCCGCAAAACCAAAAGTTCGTCGAAGCTCAAGGCGACAAATACGGTTCGGATGCAAACACCGCTCTGTACAACGGTCCGTTCAAGATGACCGCATGGGAGCATGAGCAATCTACTGTCCTCGAAAAGAACGAAACCTACTGGAACGCAAAGCGCGTGAAACTCGATAAAATCAACTATCAAGTAGTTAAAGACAGCAACGCGGCTGTCAACCTCTATGAATCCGGCATGATCGACCGCACCGGTCTCGTGCGCGACCAAGTTGACAACTACAAGAGCTCCGCTGAATTCGCAGCAGTTCCGGAGTTGACCACCGCATACTTGCAGTACAACCAACGCGTTAAAGCGTTCACCTCTACAAAAGTTCGCCAAGCTCTGACTTGGGCTGTTGACGGCGATGCATACGCAGACGTTATCTACCACAACGGTTCCGTCGGCGCGACCGGCTACGCTCCGAAGGGCATCTCCAACGGTCAAGGCGGCGACTTCACGAAAGATGTCGGCGATCTGATCAAGCGCAAAGAGAACGTATCCAAAGCGAAAGCTACCCTGCAGGAAGGCCTGAAAGAAGTCGGCCTGACCGAGTTCCCGAAAGTCAAGCTGCTGGCTGACGACGGCGACGTCGGTAAGAAAGCTGCAGAGTTCGTAAAAGAGCAGATCCGCCAAAACCTCGGCGTCGATGTTGAAGTTGAGAACGTTCCGTACAAACTGCGTCTGGAAAAATCCCACGGCCACGATTTCGATATGGTTATCTCCCTGTGGGGCGCAGACTACAACGATCCGATGACCTTCCTCGACATGTTCGTAACCGACGGTGACTTCAACGATCCGAAATGGTCGAACAAGGAATACGATGAGCTCATCAAGAAAGCTCAGCTGGAAACCGACGCGAAGAAGCGCATGAACTACCTGTACGATGCAGAAAAGCTCCTGATGAAAGAAATGCCGATCGGTCCGCTGACCTTCCGCGGCCGCGCGTTCATCATGAAGCCGTACGTGAAGGACTTCCGCATCCTGTCCTACGGCCCGGACTACGATCTCATCGACACCTATGTAGAAGGCAAAAAGTAAGCTCTGTCTTCACTCAAAGAGTCGCCCTGAATCAGGGCGACTCTTTTACTTACAAGACGACGGTAACCGGATTCTCGTACCACGACTGGAGGGCGCTGATCAGCTCCTCTTCCGAACGGAAGTGTTCCTGCCGCCCAAGACGGTTGGTGAACCGATAGCTGCCGTTCTGCTGTTCCACCGTCCAGATCTGGCCGTCGATGCTCAGCTGTACCGTAGCGGACGCCTGCAGGTGCTCTTGCAGTTGCTCGATCCAATCCATGTTCGCAACACTCCTTTCTCTTATAGCATCTGCTAAGGGACGGGTGTTTCATTCGGTATTTTTTACGAGATGGCAACATATTTTATAGGGAAGTAGACAGCCCGAGGATTAAGTTTACTATCAAATTTTAACTGCTCTAAAGAATTGTTTAAGCTATTGCTTTGCATGTCGAAACATGCTATATTATCAACAAATACAGAAAACAAAATTGTCTATGTATTTAGACAAAAATTACCCAGCGATTTGTTATGACTGGGAAGATTACGAAATGGGGGTTTTACGAGATGAACACGAAAAAGTGGGTTGGTCTTGGCCTGGCAGTCACCATGCTGTCCTCTGTAGCTCTTGTTGGCTGCGGCGATGAAAAAGAATCTGGCGGCGAAAAGTCCGGCAGCAAAGAAGCGCAGGAACTGAACCTGTACCTGACTTCTGAGATTCCGTCCCTCGACCCGTCTCTGGCAACTGACACCATCGGTTTCACCGTTCTCGGTCAAACCAACGAAGGTCTGATCCGTCTGGACAAAGACGGCAAGGTAACCGGCGGCGTAGCTGAGAAATGGGATGTTTCTCCGGATGGCCTGACCTACACCTTCAATATCCGTGACAACGCGAAATGGTCTGACGGTTCCAACGTATCCGCGAAAGACTTTGAATTCGGATGGAAGCGCACCCTGAACCCGGAAACTGCTTCGCAGTACGCGTTCATGATGACCTGGATCAAAGGCGGCGCTGAATATAACGGCGGCAAAGGCACTGCTGACGATGTAGCAGTGAAAGCTATCGACGACAAGACGCTCGAAGTTAAACTCGTGAACCCGATTCCGTTCTTCCTGGAGCAAATGGCGTTCCCGCTGTTCTTCCCGCAAAAGCAAGCTTTCGTTGAACAACAAGGCGACAAGTTCGGCGCTGATGTTGACAAAGCTCTGTTCAACGGTCCGTTCAAACTGACTGAGTGGGTGCATGAGCAATCCGCAGTCTTTAAGAAGAACGAAACCTACTGGGATGCAGCTAACGTTAAGCTCGATACCGTTAACTATCAAATCGTAAAAGACTCCTCCGCTCTGGAAAACCTGTACCTGGCTGGTCAAATCGACCGCTTCTCCCTGGTACGTGACCAAGTGGATCGCTATAAAGATACTGCTGAATACTCCACTCAGGCTGAACTGACTGTTGGTTACCTGCAGTTCAACGAGAAGAAAGTAAAAGCTCTGACCAACTCGAAGATCCGTCGTGCACTGACCGCTTCCATCGACGGCGATGCATGGTCTGACATCATCTATCACAACGGTTCCATCGGCGCGACCGGTCTCGTACCGCCGGGAACTTCCAACGGTGATGGCGGCGAGTTCCGCAAGGACAACGGCGACCTGATCAACCGTAAAGAAACTGCTGCAAAAGCAAAAGAACTGCTTGCTGAAGGCCTGAAAGAAGTTGGCCTCGACAAGATGCCGACCATCAAAATCCTGATGGACGACGGCGACACCTCCAAAAAATCCGGTGAGTTCATCAAGGAACAATGGAGAACCGCTCTGGGCGTTGACGTAGAGATCGAGAACGTTCCGTTCAAACTGCGTCTGCAACGTTCCAACCAAGGCGACTTCGACATCGTATTCTCCTTCTGGGGCGCTGACTACAACGACCCGATGACCTTCCTCGACATGTGGATCACCGATGGCGACTTCAACGAGGCTGGCTACTCCAACCCGAAGTATGACGACCTCATCAAGAAGGCTCAAGCTGAGCCGGATGCGAAGAAGCGTATGGGCTACCTCTACGATGCAGAGAAGATCCTCATGGAAGATATGCCGATCGGCCCGATCGTTCACCGTGCAGTTGCTCGTGTATCCCGTCCGTACATCAAGGACTGGACTCCGCGCAACTTCGGTCCGGACTACGATCTCAAGTACACCTACATCGAAGGCAAAGAGTAATCTTTTATCCTGCGATGACACAAGAACCCTCCGCAATATGCGGGGGGTTCTTTTTTTGCTATACTACAAAGGAACAGGGAGGGATAGAGAATGCATGTCAAACTGACCTTGGTGATGAAAGACGGTTCCTGCCAAAAAGCCCGCGTAACCGATGCAACGTCTGTCGAGGAAGCGATCGAATTTATGAAAACGATGCGCCCTGGCGTGCAGGACGCGGTCGTCGGTTGGGAACTGGCTGAACAATGGGAAGCAAAACAACAGGCATAGCCTCGACATAAGCTGACTTCAATACGACAAAAGACACTCTGTGGAGTGTCTTTTTTTGGCTGGGATCGACATCAAACAAAAGTAATATCAAAAATTACATCAAATATGGCAAAACTTCTAGCAATCTTTCATATACATGGTGGTACAGGCAAGGGAAAACACGTTTTGGGAGACGGAGGAGGAAACCTGTGGCAAAGAGCAGGAGATGGTGGCGGCTGACAGGCAGGTTATGTGAAGGGGCGTTGGTTGTGACGGCCCTGTACATCCTGTTCCAACATTCGATTGCAGCAACGGCCGATTTCTGGCTGGTGCTTGCACTTGCAGTGCCTCTGATCGCGTTGACCGTGCTGTTTCCCGTCACACTCCCGTCAATGCTGGTCAGTCTGGAACTCGTGTTTACGTTTTATCTGGTGCTCAGTTTTGATGTGGCCACGACACTGTGGGTTAATTTTATCGGAGAGTTGAGCGCCTGCCTGTTGCTGCTCCGCGGGACGCGCAAGATGGCGGTGCTGCTCAATCCGGCGCTGAAAGTACTGTGTCTGGCCGCCGGGTATGCGGTGTTTGCGCTGGTCGCCGAGCGGGTGTTTGGCGGGCAGCTCTCGGCCGGATACACGGCGACCCAACTGATCACGGTGGCGGCAGTGTTCTTTTTCTTCAATCATTTGATCATCAATTTGATGCTCTTTGTACAGACGTCGCATTTTAAGCTCCAGACGTGTTTGGAAGCGCTGCGCTGGGAATCGCTCGTCTATCTGATCGTTCTGCCGCTTTCGTTTCTGGGCTATGTGATGGAGCCGTATGCGGGCATTGCCACGCTGGCGATACTGATGGTGCCGGTCGCGATTCTGACGAATATGATCCGCTCGTTTAACCGCTTGCAATGGGCGAACCGCATCAATCAGACCTGTTTGGAACTGGCTTCTTCGAAGGAACTGCGCGTAATCTATAAGCGGACGTTTCAGTTGGCCCAAGAGTTTACCGATTCGCCGAGCGGGCTGCTGCTGGAACTCCAGCCGGACGGCAGTTTCCGCGGGACTGATGGTGCAGGTCGGGTCGTCGCACAGTTGACCCATCCGCTGTTGCAGATGACAGCTGCCGCCAATCAGGTGCAGATTCTTCATAACGCCCACAAGAGCGGCTTGCAGTTGCCAGGGGTGGAAGCGCGGTCGATGATGCTGATCCCGCTGGTCGGGCAGTCGAACGTCTTTGGGATCATCTGCTTGTGGAAACTCAGCTCGCACGGCTTTCGCAAGGCGCACCAAGAGCAGCTGCGCTTTCTGGCCAGCCAGGTATCGATCATCTTGGACCGCAACCACGTGTATGAGGAGTTGGAGCGAGCGGCGGTGACGAACAAGCTGACCGGGCTGTACAATTATCGTTATTTCTACGATCAGCTCAACCACCGTTTTCAAACGGCACAGGAGCGGGGAATCGATCTGTGTCTGCTGATCTTTGACATCGATCATTTTAAGAAATACAACGACATCTACGGCCATACGGTCGGCGATGAAGTGCTGCGCCAAGTCGCCCGTGAGATCCAAACGGTCGTCGAGCCGCATGATCTGCTCTTGGCCCGCTACGGCGGGGAGGAATTTGTGGCGATCGGCCGGATGGGCACGGCGGAAGCGCAAGTGCTGGGCGAAGCGGTGCGTCAGAAGATCGAGCAGCATCAGTTTGTCTATCAAGGTCATACGGTGAAAAATATCACCATCTCCGGCGGCATCGCCCACCTCAGCGAGCATGATGCGATCTCGCCCAGCGACTTGCTGGAAAAAGCGGATCAGGCGCTGTATTGGGGAGCGAAAGAGATGGGGCGCAACCGGATTGCCGCCTATCAAGGCGAATACGATCAGCGGCTGTTTGTGGACAGCTTGACCGGACTGCACACGACGCATTATCTGCGCCGCAAACTGCGCACGCTTTGTGAGCAGGAGAGCCATTTTCCGATCTCCTTCCTGCTGGTCGACATCCGCGGGATGCGGCGGATCAATGAGCGCTATGGATTTGAGATCGGCAATCAGGTGCTGGTCGATGCTTCGTATGTGCTGAAGCGGACGATGCGCACCGATGACATGATCTGCCGCTGTCTCGATGATGAGTTTCTCGTCGTCGTCAAAGGGCTCAGCCTGTGCGAAATCGAGCTGGTCGAGACGCGCATTATCGAAGCGTTCGCCGCCCACACCTATCCGGCGATCGGGCTGACTGTCGCCTGCGACATCACGGTGATCCAGATGCAATCGCCAGAAGAGGAGGCGCACATCTTCGAGCGCATTGACGGCTCACGGGAGCATTATGAGCAATCGAGTTGAGACCCGGAGGGAAACCCCGGGTCTTTTTGTGTGCCAAGAGGTACAATGAGGGTACGAGTTTTTCGGATGGGATGTGGAAGCGGATGAAGCGGTACGGGGTCAGGGTCGACGGGCGCGAGGTGCGAATCTATGAGCAGCCGGGCGCAGCGGGCCTCACGATGGTGTTTTTGCATGGCGTGGGCAGCACGGGTAAAGCGTGGGCCTACCAGATGCGGGGATTGAAAGCGAGCGGGCGGATGATCGCGGTGGAGGTGCCGGGTTTCTCCGGCGTCGGCGAACTTCCGGAGACGGTCGGGGAGCTGAGCGATTTGGCGCCGTTTGTGCTGCGCGTGCTGGATGTGCTGGGGGTGGCAGACGCGATCTGGGTCGGCAACTCGCTGGGCGGACGGATCGCGCTAGAAGCGGCGCTTGGCGCTCCGCAGCGGGTGCGCGGGCTGGTGCTGGCCGGCAGCGCCGGCATTCGGCTGCCGGGCGTCGAGATGCCGCAGTTGCATGCGCTGCGGCCGGAGGAACTGGAGCGCCGGCTGTTTTGGCAACCGGAGCTGTTCCATGCCCTGCAGACGGAGCAAAGCCGGGCGGCAGCACAAGCGGCAAGGCGGTTGTATGACCGATTGGCCGCAGCAACTGCTGTGATGGATCTGCGGACCCGGCTCGGAGAAGTGCAAGTACCGGCTCTGGTCATCTGGGGGCGGCACGACGGCGTGATCCCCCTGCCGATCGGCGAAGCGCTGGCCGCCGGGCTGACCGCTGCGGAGCTGCTGGTGCTCGACCATGCGGCGCACGTGCCGCAGATAGAGCAGCCGGAGCGGGTGCTGGCGGCGATCCTACGCTTTTTGGGAAAGTTTGGCGTGGCCGCTGAATAGGTTGGAGGATGGAGAGCTGTACGAGGCAGGTGGTGACAGCGGTGACCGTTCGCGGACAGCTGGAAGCGCAAGTGTTGCAGAAGATGGAGGAAGCGGAAGCGTTTCTGAAAACGATGCGGGAAGAGCGGCTGGCCGTGGACGACCCGCGCTTTGTCGAATGGCAGCAGGGAGTAGACTTCCTGCTCTGGTTTGCGTTTGGCGAGCTGGCCCCGCATACCCGCACTTGGCGGCGCGCCTTGGCGGCCGACGTCACCTTGCACGTCTATTACAGCCGCCTGTCGGGGTGTCTCTACCGGGCGCAGAAACTGCTGCAAAACGGTGTGCCCAACCCGCTTCGCCCTGCGCCGGACGGCCTGATCTTACCTGTTTTTGCGATCAACCGCCGCCACCGGCAGGAGCAGTTGGCCGATCTGGCCCGCTGGCGGCTGTTTTTTGCGGCGGAGCGCGAGCAGCGGGGAAAGCTGTAGCCGATGCGCGGGAAACTGCTTCTACCTGGCTCAGGGAGGGCGTACTGTAGGTAGGGGAGGTGAGACGTTGGAGGCGCTGCGAAAGTGGATACGCAAAGTGATGACCGGGGTGGCTGCCTTTTTGCTCGCCGCTTGGCAGACGCTCGGTTCGATCGATCTGTCACACCATATGATGCTGCCGTTTGGCGGCCCGTACTCGTACATGTGGACCCAGCAGGGCATGCGAGTTGCGATGGAAGATCCGGAACACCTTGCGCGCACCGAAGAAGAGGTGCGTGAGGAGCGGATACGCCAGACTGCCGCTCGGGAACGGGCCAATGAGCAGGAAAAAGCCGCTTCGTAATGGAAGCGGCTTTTTTGATGAGTTTGTGTTATGCTCTTTTCGAAGAGAGCGGCTCTGCATCGTGGATGAAGCCGATGACCGGAGCTTTCTTAAGCGGCTCTGCATCGTGGATAAAGCCGATGACCGGAGCTTTCGAGAGTGGCTCTGCATCGTGGATAAAGCCGATGACCGGAGCTTTCGAGAGCGGCTCTGCGTCATGGATGAATGCGGTTTCTTGTGTGTCGGAGCCCAGGCCTGCAACTGCGACTCCTGCAAACAGAACGGCGGTAAGAAGTACTTTTTTCATAGTAAGATCCCCTTGTCTCTAAAATAGTTTTGTATATAGTGTTGGGTTTCTTCCAAAATTTCTGTAGAAGATTTATAATCTCCCAACTTTTTGAACAAGTCGCTGACATGCAATCTCATCCTGTGATAATCGTGTACCATCTCCAGCTCGCGGAAGAGCTCCGCGCTCTGCAGCGCCGCTTCGATCGCCGCTTCGTACTCATGACGAAACGCATACAATAGCGAGCTCACGTTGTAGCATTGTGCGTGATACTTGGAGTGAGGCTGGCACAGCGCGAGCGCCTGATCGAGGTGTTCGGATGCAGCTTCGTCCCGCCCCAGCCGAATCAGTATCTTCGCGATCTCCGCGTGGTTGTTGGACAAGAGCTGTTCCAAGCCGAGCTCAACATATTGCCGGGTGCACTCCTGCAGAATCTCCAGCGCGGCTTCATGTTCGCCGAGCTCTCCGCGCAAGATGGCGAAGTTCTCTTTGACCATGATCGAATACTGAATGTGATCGAGACTTTTAAACAGCGTCATCGCTTCCTGCCAATACTCCTGCGCCTGTTTGTACTCTTTTTTGCCATAGTGCGACCGGCCGAGCCCCAGATAGTTGGTGGCGAGGTGGTACAGGTTGGACGAGTTTTTCAACAGGTCCTGCGAGTTGAGAAACAGGTCGGTCGACTGGTCGTAATGGCCCAGCCGGTTATAAGTCACCGCCAAGTTGGTCGTGATCTCCGCTTTCAGGAAGGAGTCGTCGACGTCCATCTCGTGGAGCGAGTCGTACGCGCGCTGCCAGTAGTGCATGGCGAGGGACAGGTTGTGCTGTTTGTAGTACACCAGCCCCAACCGGTGCAACGCCCAGACGTGGGCACGGTGATCGTCCGCCTTCAAGGACATCGTCGTGACTTTTTCGAGCAGCTCTTTGACGGTGCTCAAATTATCCAATTGGAGAAGACATGTCGAGAGGTCCATCAGCAGGTCGAGTTCATCCCCGCCACCTGTTGCGAGCAAGTTCTCTAAGATCGGAACTGCGTTCGCATATTCTTTTGCTAGGATCAACGTCTTGGCAAGCTTGTGGGAAGTGGAATGCTCCAGATACTCCCCGGTCTCGGTCAGGAAAAAGTCGAGGGGAACCTCAAGACGTTCCGCGATCTGGCAGAGCAGTTTGTAAGACGGGTTGATCTTGTCCGCTTCAATCTGCGAGATCGCGCTGGCGCTAACCAAACCTTCGGCGAGCTGGCTCTGGGTCAGTCCCTTTTCCTGACGCCGCTGCCTGATCTTCTGGCCAAGAGATTCCATAGGTGTCCTCCAGTGTCTATCGCTTTCTGAGACCTATTATATAAGGATCATTATGCAAACGAAAGAGAGATTTAGTTATAAATTTTAATGGAATTAATGACATCGTTCATGAAATTAGCAAGAATAAAATCTATAGCTTCATATAAATTAGAGGTGTCAGGTTATCTGACATCTCTTTTTCTCTTCATACAATCTCCTGTTTGTTCATATGTATCGAACTAGGACAAACGCTTAGGGGGAAGTCATGATGCTACATATCGTGGTCTGTGTCAAACAAGTGCCGGACTCCCGGGAGATCCGCATCGACCCGAAGACGAACACGCTGGTTCGTGACGGAGTGCCGGCGATCGCCAACTTTTACGATATGCATGGACTGGAAGAAGCCTTGCGCATCAAAGAGACGACGGGGGCCAAGATCACGGTGGTCTGCATGGGGCCGCCGCCCGCAGAAAAGTCGCTCAAACAGTGCATTTCACTGGGCGCCGACGACGCGGTGCTCGTCACCGACCGCGGCTTTGCGGGCGCTGATACGCTCGCCACGTCCTACGTGCTGGGGCTGACGATTCAGAAAGTCGCGGAGGAGTTTGGGCCGGTCGACATCGTGTTCTGCGGCAAACAGACGCTTGACGGCGACACCGGGCAAGTAGGACCTGGCATCGCCTGCCGCCTCGATTTGGAGCAGTTGACCTATGTGTCGAAAGTGGAACACATCGACGTGGACAACCGCCGTATCACCGTCCAGCGCCTGCTCGAGGACGGGGTGGAAGTGGTGCAGACGAAAATGCCCGTGCTGATCACGGCGCTCAAAGAGCTGAACAACGTGCGCCGCGCCCCGCTGCCGGGCATGATCCGCGCGGCGAAGTTCAAGCCGGTGATTTGGACAACCCAAGATTTCCCCGGCCTCGACCGCACCAAGATCGGTCTGAAAGGGTCGCCGACGATCGTCGCCAAAACGTGGGTGCCGGAAAGCAAGCAGGTGAACACCGAGTTCCTCGCAGCAGAGTCACCGGAAGGCGCAGCAGCAGCTGTCGTCGAGAAGCTCTGGGCGAGCGAACTGCCGGTCCGCTTCGGCTGGTAAACCAAGGGAGGTGTCAGCGAACATGGCAGAAGAGAACAAACAGAAAAACACGCCGGACGAGATGCCGGACTGGTCGGCCTACCGCGGTGTGATGATCTTTATCGAACAGCGCGCCGGGAGCGCGAAAAGCGTCTCCTGGCAACTGCTCGGCGAAGGGCGCAAGCTGGCCGACAAGTTGGAAGTCGATCTGATCGCACTCGTGATCGGTCACGACACCGGGCAGTTGGCGAAAGATGCGATCGCGTACGGCGCAGACCGCGTCTATGCGGCCGATGCGCCGGAGTTGAAAGCGTACCGCACCCGGCCATATTCGCGGGTCGCTCTGCACGTGATCCGCGACGTGAAGCCGGAGATCGTGCTGTTTGGTGCGACGGCGACCGGGCGCGACCTCGCCGGCGCGATCGCCACGCATCTGCCGACCGGGTTGACGGCCGACTGTACGATCCTCGACGTCGAGCCGCATCCGAGCCGGTTGCTGCTCGCGTCCCGCCCTGCTTTTTCCGAAAAAATGCTGGCGACGATCCTCTGCAAACAGTACCGCCCGCAGATGGCGACCGCCCGCGCCGGGGTGTTCGAAGCGCTGCCGTACGACAGCACCCGCAGCGGGGAGATTCACACCGTTCCGTCCCTGATGGCGGAGTCGGAGATCGATGCGCAAGTGCTGCAGTTTATCGCAGCGACGGAACGCTTCGACATCGAAGAGGCGGAAGTGATCGTCGCCGGCGGGAGGGGTCTTGGCGGACCGGAGCCGTTCAAGATGCTGCAGGAGCTGGCCGACGCTCTGGGCGGCGTGGTCGGAGCTTCGCGCGCGGCGGTCGATGCGGGCTGGATCAAGCATGCGCATCAGGTGGGGCAGACCGGCTATACGGTGCGCCCCAAGCTGTACATCGCCGTTGGCATCTCAGGTGCGGTGCAGCATGTGGTCGGGATGCAAAACTCCGACTGCATCATCGCGATCAACCGCGACCAGGACGCGCCGATCTTTAAAGTGGCGAACTACGCGATCGTAGGCGACCTGTTCAAGATCGTCCCGGCGCTGACCGAAGCGGTCAAAGCGAAGCGCTCCGCAGGCAAGCAAATTCCGCAAGAAGTCGCCGACTAGGAGGAGAAGAGGATATGGAAAAATTTGATGCTGTCATCGTCGGCGCAGGTCCGGCCGGAGCTGCAGCCGCACTGACGATGGCACGGGCCGGGCTGTCGGTCGTGCTGCTGGAGCGCGGCGAGTTCCCCGGTTCGAAAAATGTCTTCGGCGGTGTCCTCTACCGCAAACAGCTCGAGGACATCGTGCCGGAGTTCTGGAAGGAAGCACCGCTGGAGCGCAAGATCGTCGAACAAAACCTCTGGATCATGGGCCGGGATGCGGTGACGAAGCTCGGTCACCGCAACGAAGGCTTCAAAGACCCGGCGAACTGCTGGACCGGGATGCGCGTCAAATTTGACCAGTGGTTTGCGAACAAAGCGGTGGAAGCGGGCGCCTTGCCCGTCTATGAGACGGTGGCGCTGGAACTGATCCGCGAAGGCGGCAAAGTGGTCGGCGTGCGCACCGACCGCGAAGCCGGCGATCTCTACGCCGATGTGGTCGTCATCGCCGACGGCGTCAACTCGCTGCTCGGCAAGTCGCTAGGTATCCACAAAGAGTGGGCGCCCGATCAGGTGTCGCTGGCTGTCAAAGAGCAGATCTTCCTGCCGAAAGAAAAGATTCTCGACCGCTTCGGCCTTGAAGGCGATGAAGGCGCGACGATCGAGTTCGCCGGGGAAACGTCGCTTGGCATGACCGGGCTCGGCTTCCTCTACACCAACAAAGATTCGATCTCGCTTGGCATCGGCGTGATGGTGTCCGACCTGAAAAAAAGCAGAGTCAAGCCGTATCATCTGCTCGAAGAGGTCAAAAACCACCCGGCGATTCGTAAACTGATCCAAGGCGGTGAGACGAAGGAATACGCCGGCCACCTGATACCGGAAGGGGGCTTAGCGGCGGTGCCGCAGCTGTCGGGCGACGGCTGGGTCGTCTGCGGCGATGCGGCACAGCTGATCAACTTCGTCCACCGCGAAGGCACCAACCTCGCGATGACATCGGGCCGCTTCGCGGCGGAAGCGATCATCGCAGCGAAAGAAAAAGGCGACTATTCCAGAGCGTCGCTGGCTCTCTACGACCGCAAAGTGGCCGAGTCGTTCATCCGCAAAGACCTCAAGAAATACCAGGGTCTGCACGGGCTGTTGAACGAGATGGACCCCCGACTGCTCTTCACCGATCTGCCGAAAGCGATCAATGCGGCCGCTTTTGAGATGCTCAAGGTTGACGGCAAGAGCAAGGCGGAGAAGCAGCGCTTTGCGATCGACCATATCAAACGGACGGCCGGCGGCACGTGGGATCTCGTCAAGCTGGGCTGGAAAGGATGGAGGGCGATCAACGGATGAGCGAAAACAAAGGGACAACGATCGAAGAGAAGTTGTATACGATCCGCTACAAAGTGGACGATATCTCGCATTTGATCATCAAAGACCAGCAGGTCTGCGCGAAATGCCCGACCAAAGAGTGCAACGATTTCTGTCCGGCCGACGTGTACTCGTGGGCCGACCTGACCACGCACGTGGCGTTCGAAAACTGCATCGAGTGCGGCACTTGCCGCATCGGCTGCCCGGACTACAACATCGAGTGGGTCTATCCGAAAGGCGGTCATGGCATCACCTACAAGTTCGGCTGATCAAAAAGGAGCTCTCGTTTCCGGCGAGGGCTCTTTTTGTTAAAATAAGAAGACAGATCACTTATCGCATACGTTGGAGGAATGACAGATGGCAATCCACACCGAACAGATCACGACAGAAGCACAATATGAGCAGGCGCTGCAGATCCGCATGATCGTCTTTGTCCAGGAGCAGAACGTTCCGCCGGAGCTCGAAGTCGACGAACACGAAAATGAAGCGATCCATGTGCTGGCCTGCGATGAAGACGGCCAGCCGGTTGCGACCGGACGGATTCGCGCTTACAAGGACGGAGCGGGCAAGATGGAGCGCATCGCCGTCATGAAAGCAGGGCGCGGCAAAGGATATGGAGCTGCTGTCATGCATAAGCTTGAAGAAATCGGACGCGAACAGGGCTTCACGAGCTTCATCCTCGAAGCGCAGACGCACGCGGAGGCATTTTATGAAAAGCTCGGCTACCGGACCATTTCGGACGAACCGTTTTTGGATGCGGGCATCTGGCATGTGCGCATGATCAAAGAAGCGTAAAGAAAGCGTAAAGGAAGCAAGAGACTGTTCGAAAAATCACATGGCGGGAAACGAAAGGGGGCGGGGCGATGAACAAGAACCTGTTGGCGTTTTGGCTGTCCGCGTGCTTCGTCTTCGGACTCGACCGGATCACGAAAGTGTGGGCGGAGCGCTCGCTGGTGCCGGGGGAAAAGGTGCCGGGCATCGCAGGCTGGTATGACTGGTCGCTCTACTACAATCCGGGCGCTGCCGGCGGCATTTTCAGCGGCCACACCGAGTTTTTGATCACCGTTTCCGCCTTGGCGGTGCTTGCGCTGGTCTGGTATATGAAAAAAGGCGGGCATGACGGCAACCTCTGGCTGCAGGTCGGCTTGGGCCTGATGCTTGGCGGGGCGCTCGGCAACCTGTTTGACCGCGTGTTTTACCACCATGTGATCGACTTCATCAATCCGATCGGCGAGTCGTACATCTTCAATATCGCCGACAAAGGCATTCGCTACGGGCTGTATCTGGGGCTGGTCGGCCTGATCGTGTCGCGGCGCAACTTGAAGCGGGCTGCGAAAAAGCACGCTGCGCCGGAACAGACGCTGGAGCAATAAGATGGGTTGTCAACCGATGCCATACTGGTGTATACTGACAACAACTATTCAAGTGAAGGGGGTGAAGGTAGGATGAATACTCAATTCGTCAACAACCAATTAGCTCAGATGCCAGTGGAAATTCTGGGCAAATTTGCGAATGCAGCATTTAACGGGATCAGTCTGCCCATTTTTAACTGCATAGCTGTTGACGAAACTGAGAGATGACTCCTGCCTTGACCACAGACGGATGGTGAAAGGGCCGCGGGGAATTTCCCTGCGGCCCTTTTTGCATGCATCGGGGGCGGAGCAACACCCGAGGAGGAACACACGATGATCGTAAGCGTACAACACGTTCAAAAATATTATGGCGCCAACCTGGTGCTGACCGACTTGACACTGGAGATCAAAGAAGGAGACCGCGTCGGGCTGATCGGGCGCAACGGGGAAGGCAAGACCACCTTGTTTAAGATGATCAGCGGGGAGCAGCCGTACGACGGCGGGCAGATTCACATCCGCAAAGGCACGAAGATCGGCTGTCTGGCACAGATTCCCGACTATGGGGATGAGACGACCGTCTATGAGGTGATCGCGCGGGGTTACACGGAGCTGCGCGCCTGTCAGCGCCAGATCGGCGAGCTGGAAGCGCAGATGACCGACCCGGCCGTCTATGCGGACGAAGCGAAGCTGAACGCCGTGCTGGCCCAGTACGACAAGGCCCGCGAACGCTTCGAGCGAGAAGGCGGCTATGAGATGGAAGCGAACATCGAGCGTGTGGCCAATGGCCTTGGCGTGCCGCAGGAGCAGTACCGGCGCCCGTTCGCCTCGTTGTCAGGCGGGGAGAAGACGAAGATCGGTCTGGCCGCGCTGCTGCTCGAACAGCCCGATCTGCTCTTGCTCGACGAGCCGACCAACCATTTGGACATGAAGGCGATCGAGTGGCTGGAAGGGTACTTGCGCGACTATGCCGGCACCGTGGTGATCATCTCGCATGACCGCTATTTTCTGGACAAAGTGGCGACTAAAGTGATCGAGATCGAAGACGGAGAAGCGTTTACGTACCATACGAACTACAGCGGGTACCAGAAGGAGAAAGAGGACCGGCTGCTGCTCGAATTCGCGCAGTATCAGGAACAGCAAAAGAAGATCAAGAAGATGCAGGAAACGATCAAGCGCCTGTACGACTGGGCGCGCCGCAACCCGCAGAATCCGAAGTTCCACCGCCAGGCTGCATCGATCCAAAAGGCGCTCGACCGCATGGAGAAGCTGAAGCGCCCGAAGCTGGAGCAAGAGGCGATGGAACTGCAGTGGAAGATGAAAGACCGCTCCGGCGAGCGCGTCGTCGTGATCGAAGACGCGGCGAAATCGTTTGGCGAGCGCACGCTGTTTCAAGGGGTCCACGATGTGCTGACCTACGGCGAGCGCGTGTTTTTGATCGGCGACAACGGGGCAGGAAAGAGCACCTTGTTCAAGTTGATCCTCGGGCAGGATGCGCCGAGTCAAGGCAGCGTCAAGCTCGGGTCGCGCGTCGAAGTCGGCTATCTGGCGCAGGAGGAAGCGCCGCAGGATGAGGAGAAGACCGTTCTGCAGTATTTTAAAGAAGAGGTGCGGATGGAAGAAGGGCAGGCGCGCGGACAACTGGCGCGATTCCAGTTCTTCGGCCCTGATGTGTTCCGCGCCGTGAAAAATCTCTCCGGCGGCGAGTGGAGCCGGCTGCGTCTGGCGCTCCTGATGTTTAAGAAGCCCAACCTGCTCCTGCTCGACGAGCCGACCAACCATCTGGACATCGTTTCCCGCGAGGCGCTGGAAGAAGCGCTCGACGAGTTTCCGGGCACGCTGCTCGTCATCTCCCATGACCGCTATTTTATCAATCGGCTGGCCAGCAAGATCTGGGCGCTTGAAAACGGCGGGCTGACGCGCTACTTGGGCGACTTCGATTTTTATAAGGAAAAAGCAGCCGATGCGCCGCTTGCCGCTCCGGCTGTGCTGCCACAACCGCCCGTACTGAAAGCGCCGGTTATGCAGGAAAAGAAAGGAAATCTTTTCCAAAAGGCTAAAATAGAAGAAAGGATCGCCGAGCTGGAAGCGCAGTTGAAACGGCTCGATGCTGAGCTCCTCGACCCGGTGCACGGGATAGACTCGGCCAAGCTGACCACCCTGTCGGCCGATCGCGATGCTGCACAGGCGGAGCTTGATGCGGCAATCGAAAGATGGATGGAGTTGGAAGCGTGATGAAACGAAGTCGTTTGGCACTGGTGGCAGCCGCGATGTTGCTGGTCGGCTGTTCACAGGCCGAGCCTGCCGCCGTGAAGCAGGAGGAGATCGTCCTCTCGGCGGCGGCGAGTCTGTCCGAGCCGCTGGCAACGCTCAAGGCTGAGTTCGAACAGGAGCATGGTGACATGAAGGTGACGATCAACCTCGGCGCGTCGGGCACCTTGCAAAAGCAGATCGAGCAGGGGGCACCGGCCGACCTGTTCTGGTCGGCGGGCAAGACTCAGATGGATGCGCTGGAGAAGCAAGGGCTGCTGCTCGACGGCACCCGGCGCAATGCGGCGGTCAACCAACTGGTGCTGGTGGTGAAGGAGTCCGGGCCGGCCTCCTTCCAAGACCTCGCCAACCCGGCTGTCAAAAAGGTCGGCATGGGCACCCCGGAGACCGTACCGGCCGGGAAGTACGCCCAAGAAGCGCTGACCCACTACGGCATCTGGGACGCCGTGCAGCCGAAAGCGGTGTTCGGCAAAGACGTCAAGCAAGTCCTCACCTATGTCGAGCGCGGCGATGTTGACGCCGGCCTCGTCTACCGCTCCGATGCCCACGCCTCGAAGCAGGTCAAAATCGCAGCGACCGCGGGATCGGACGCTCATTCTCCGATCGTCTATCCGCTGGCGGTGTTGAAAAGCAGCCAGCATCAACGGGCGGCCAAGGAATTGCTTGAATTCTTGAGCGGGGATCACGCGCAGCAGGTGCTCGAACAAAACGGCTTCGCGAAAAACTAGTCGGACGGCAGCTCTCTGCGCGGACTTGCGAAGCGAGAGGGCGACAATTTTCTTGAGTGAAAGACTTCAATCTGCGCAGAAGGGACGGATGCATCATGGATGATTCATTTTGGTCACCGGTCTGGCTTTCACTGAAAGTCGCCGGATGGGCCACCTTGATCACCGTCGTCTTCGGCACGCTGGCCGGGAAGTTGATGGCACGCCGAAAATTTCGGGGGCGAACGGCGGTGGAGTCGCTGCTGCTGCTCCCGATGGTGATGCCGCCGACGGTGGTCGGCTTCGGCTTGCTGGTGCTGCTCGGGAAGTCAGGGCTGGGTCAAATTTTCCCCGACGGCGGAATTTTGTTCACCTGGCATGCCGCCGTGACGGCAGGAGCTGTCGTCGCGTTTCCGCTGATGTATCAGGCGGCAAAGACGGGGTTTGAAATGGTCGATCCGGAGCTGGAAGCGGTCGCGACCACGTTTGGCGCCAATGCCTGGCAGGTGTTTTGGCACGTGACGCTGCCGCTGGCCTGGCCGGTCTGGCTGTCCGGCGTTCTGTTAAGTTTTGTCAGGGCGCTGGGCGAATTTGGCGCGACGCTGATGGTGGCCGGAAACATTCCGGGCCGGACGCAGACGCTGCCGCTCGGCATCTACAA
Source organism: Tumebacillus sp. BK434 (assembly GCF_004340785.1). NCBI lineage: Bacteria > Bacillati > Bacillota > Bacilli > Caryophanales > Alicyclobacillaceae > Tumebacillus > Tumebacillus sp. BK434. The sequence continues at coordinate 121,586 of NZ_SLXS01000007.1, forward strand.
CGCGGTGGAAAGCGGCCGCGAAGGGCTTGCCTGGGCTTGGGTGGCATGTCTGTTCCTCTTTTCCTTCTTCATGATGTGGTTGATCAGACGGCTTGGGGCAAAAGCTATATAATGCCCCAGGACGTCTTATTTGCGTTTATTACGGATTTGTAGTGGCACGAATTTTAATTCTGTGGCAGAATGTGAAAGTTAGTGTGTCTCTACGGAATAGAGGTAGGAGGAAATTATGAAGCATCAAGAAGCTCTTCGAAATATTGCGATTATCGCCCACGTTGACCACGGGAAAACCACCCTCGTCGACAAGCTCTTGCAACAATCCGGCATTTTCCGTGCCAACGAACAGGTATCCGAGCGCGTGATGGACTCGAACGATCTGGAACGCGAACGCGGGATTACGATCCTTGCGAAAAACACCGCCGTCCGCTACGGCGAGTACTTGATCAACATCGTCGACACTCCGGGCCACGCCGACTTCGGCGGCGAAGTGGAACGGATCTTGAAGATGGTCGACGGCGTGCTGCTGGTCGTCGACGCGTTTGAAGGCGTTATGCCGCAGACCAAGTTCGTGCTGCGCAAAGCGCTTGAGCAGAACCTCAAGCCGATCGTCGTCATGAACAAGATCGACCGTCCGACCGCGCGTCCGGAAGAAGTCATCGATGAAGTTCTCGAACTGTTCATCGAGCTTGACGCCAACGAAGAACAGCTGGAGTTCCCGGTGATCTATGCATCGGCGCTCAACGGCTATGCCATGCTCGACTACAACCAGCCCGGCGAAGACATGAAACCGCTCTTCGAAGCGATCATCGAACACATCCCGTCCCCGGCGGTTGATCCGGATGAACCTTTGCAGCTCCAAGTCAACATGCTCGACTACAACGACTACCTCGGCCGCATCGGCATCGGCCGCGTCCATCGCGGCAAAGTGCGCGTCAACGAACAGGTCGCGGTGATGAAGCGCGACGGCAAAGTCGAACGCCAGCGCGTCGTCAAGCTGTTTGGCTTCCAAGGCCTCAGCCGCATCGAAATTGAACAGGCGGAAGCGGGCGACCTGATCGCATTCTCCGGCCTCGGCGAACTGAACGTCGGTGAAACGATCGCCGACCTCAACAACCAGGAAGCACTGCCGCTCCTGCACATCGACGAGCCGACCCTGCAGATGACGTTCATCGTCAACGACTCGCCGTTTGCCGGCCAGGAAGGCAAGCACGTCACCTCCCGCAAACTGCGCGACCGCCTGTTCCAGGAGCTGGAGACCGACGTGTCGATGCGCGTCGACGAAACCGACTCCCCGGATGCGTATATCGTTTCCGGCCGCGGCGAGCTGCACCTCTCGATCCTGATCGAGACCATGCGCCGCGAAGGGTATGAGCTGCAGGTATCCAAGCCGCAGGTTATCTTCAAAGACATCGACGGCGTAAAATGCGAGCCGTACGAGCATCTCCTGATCGACGTGCCGGAAGACCACATGGGTTCGGTCATGGAGCGCCTCGGTCTGCGTAAAGCGGACATGACCAACATGATCAACTTCGGCAACGGCAACGTGCGCCTTGAGTTCCTGATCCCGGCGCGCGGCCTGATCGGCTTCCGCACCGAGTTCCTGACCATCACCCGCGGCTTCGGCATCATGAACCACTCGTTCCACAGCTACATGCCGTCCAAAGGCTCGATCGAGGGCCGTCACATGGGCGTGCTGGTGGCGGCGGAGACCGGCACTTCCAGCACCTACGGCATCGAAGGCCTGGAAGACCGCGGCGTGATGTTCATCCACCCGGGCACCGAAGTGTACGAAGGCATGATCGTCGGCGAGCACAACCGCGACTCCGACTTGACGGTCAACCCGTGCAAAACGAAAGCGGCGACCAACGTTCGTTCCGCGACCAAAGACGATACCACCCGTCTGAAAGTCCCGCGCATCATGTCGCTGGAAGAAGCGCTGGAATACCTCAATGACGATGAGTACTGCGAAGTGACGCCGCAATCGGTCCGTCTGCGCAAGAAATATCTCAAGAAAAATGAGCGCGACCGTCACGACAAGGAGAAGAAATGGGCGAAAATAAACGGGTAACCGTCGATTTTTGCAACGGCAATCTGATGTCCTTCACGCAGGAGCTGTTTTTGCGCCTGCGCGAGGAGCATCCGGAGTGGACCGTCTCGCGCTATGGCTGCCTCACCAATTGCGGGGAGTGCGCCGTGCGGCCGTTTGCCTTCGTCGAAGATGAGATCGTCGCAGGAAGCTATCTGGCGGAGTTTGAAGCCAAACTGCTCGCCCTGATCGAGAAAAAGACCCTGACCTAAGGTCAGGGTCTTTTTCTGTTCTGATGCTGTTGACGACGTTAGGCCATTTGTTCGTCCATGCTGACAAGAGGTACTGCCTCTTTTGCTCGTTGACGACCCGCCTCAAGCCAATCCTCTTCTGCGAGATGGTTCGCCGCCACCAGATCCTCGTTCCAACTTGCGACTACGTCGCCGATGCGAGAATGCGTGGTATGCACTGCAATACCTCCTTTGGGCTGGAATCGAAGCACACTTCGTTCCACTCGGTAGAATGTGAAAAAGCGGCCGTTCCTATTCGCGACAGAATCTGTCCCCCCACGTATGGGAACAGGCAAAAGATGCTATAATGACTTGTAGAAAGTCTTGGCAACACAAGGCTTGCAGCTCGATGGAAAGGGGTTCACAAGGATGGCTGAACAAGTATCAAACCAACTGTCGGAGGAACTGGTGAGTTTTCTGCAAGGGGAGCAAATCGTAATGCTTGCGTCCATCGATGCGGAGAACGGTTCGCCCAATCTCCTCTGCATCTCCTGGTTGCTGGCCACCGACCCGACCACTCTTCGTCTGGCGATCGACGGCCGCTCCAAGCTGCTGCAAAACATCGCCAAAGATGACCGCGTGACCGTGACGGTGCTGGGTCTTGGCACGGCGACCGCGGTGACGGGTCGCGCAAACAAGTACGTTGATAAGTTAGAGGGCGTGTCCTTGAACATGGCCGGCGTGGAAATCAAGGTTGAAGCTGTCCGCGACGTGATGTTCTACGGTGGCAAGCTCACCAGCGAGCTGGCCTATGAGAAGACGTATGACAAGGCGCTGGCCGAAAAATACGATGCGGAGATCTTTGCCGCCTTGCGCAACTAGCAGGAGAATCAGGTGGGCGGAGAAAGCGGGCAGTCTTCTGCAACAGGAGGCGTGCCTTTTTTTCCAAGCATTTGGTATACATAACATGTCTTGCACTGAGGAGGGACGTATGATGGAGAAGCCGTTTTCGTATCCACTGACGATGAAAAACGGAAAGGTGTTTGACGCGGCCGGGAAGGATGTCACGGAGCTGTATCAGGAGTACAAGCAGTCGGAAGCTGCGGAGAAGATGGTGTCGGCGCTGGAAAAATTGGCGCAGATCAAGCAGCAATCGCTGCCGACCAAGCGTATGCTGTTTATTGACACAGCATACAAGTATTCGGCAGTGATCGAAACGTTTGTCGGCGACGACCTTTCGGACCGTCTTAATTTAGCTTATGCCGGCAAGGTCGAGGAAAATGAGTCGGGCGACTGGTATCTCAACAAAATGAACCGCAAAATCATCGAGATCGAAAGCCTTGCTCAATTGTACAGTCTCGTCTCGCGCGGTGACATCACGATGGACATGGCGGAGATTGCGTGGGATAACCGTGAATCCTGCTTCTATATGATCAAACGATAAACGTAAAAGGTAAGTAGGTCACTTTTCGAAACTGTACAATTACACGCATATCGGGTATGCTGAAGAGGTACTATTAGTAGAGGAGGTGGAGTCACATGGTAACCTTGACCGAATCTGCTGCAGAGAAGGTTTCTGCCCTGCTGGCTCAGAAAGATAACCCGAACCTTGCACTCCGTATCTTTATCAAGTCCGGCGGCTGCTCTGGCTTCAGCTACGGCATGGCGCTTGACGAGAAGAAAGACAACGATGCTCAATACGAGTTGAACGGCGTGAAGGTGGTAGTTGACGAGATGAGCGGTCAGTACCTCGATGGCGCAGTTGTAGACTACGTAGATTCTCTGATGGGCGCGGGCTTCAAGATCGAGAACCCGAACGCAGCTTCGACTTGCGGCTGCGGTTCTTCCTTCCGCACCGCAGGCGATGCCGGTAAACCGGGCGCTTGCAGCTAATCTGCGCAAATAAAAAAGCACCCCTTGAGGGGTGCTTTTTTATTTGGGCTTACTTCGCAGCTTTAGCCGCCGCGATCGCCGCTTCGTAGTTCGGGTGGTTGGTCACTTCGGACACGTATTCAACGTGCACGATCTGGTCATTGGAGTCGATGACGAAGACGGAGCGCGCGAGCAGGCGCAGTTCTTTGATCACAACACCGTACGACAGACCGAAGGACAGGTCGCGGTGGTCAGACACGGTTTGCACCTTGTCGATGCCGGCAGCGCCGCACCAGCGGCCTTGTGCGAACGGCAGGTCGACCGAAACGGTCAGGATGGTGGTGTTGGTCAGGTTTGCCGCTTCTTCGTTGAAACGGCGGGTTTGCGCGTCGCATACGCCGGTGTCAACAGACGGAACGACGGAGATGATGCGCACGGTGCCTTTGGAGTCATCGAGCGTCACCGGAGACAGGTTGTTGGCCAGAACGGTAAAGTTGGGAGCTTGGTCGCCTACTTTGACTTCGGTGCCTTGCAGGGTCACCGGGCCGCCTTTAAAAGTGATGCCTTGACGTTCAGTTGCAGTGGTCATGAGAATGCCCTCCTCGATATCTGTGTTTGATTTGTGTTTACCTGCGTTCGGTGCTATGTACCAGTTACTATCATACCCAAGCAACCCTTAAGTAACAAGCCCGCCGTTGGGCGAAACCACCTGTCCCGTGATAAAGGAGGAAGCGGGCAGCGCTAAAAAACGCACGAGGTTGGCGATGTCCTGCGGCGTGCCGATGCGCCCGACCGGCGTTTCGTCGGCGATGCGCTCGAGGTCTTCCTGGCTGAGATGGGACAGCATGTCGGTCATCACCGCGCCTGGCGCCACGCAGTTGACGGTGATGCCGGACGGGCCGACCTCCTTGGCCAACGCTTTTGTAAAGGAGATGATGCCGCCTTTGCTGGCGGAATAGGCCACCTCGCAGGAGCCGCCGGTGATGCCCCAGATCGATGAGAGGTTGATGATGCGCCCGTACTGCCTTTGCACCATGTGCGGCAAGACCGCTTTGGCGCACAAAAAAGGCGCCCGCAAGTTGGCGTGCATCATCTCGTCCCATTCTTCGACGGTGGTGTCGAGCAAGAGCCCGGTCCGGGAGATGCCGGCGTTGTTGACGAGAATCTGCGGCGCGCCAAAATTGACGCAGGTCGCTTCGATCAAATGAGCGGCTTGCGCGGGGTCGCTGAGGTCGGCGCGCACCGCCAGCGCTTTGACATCATAGCGGCGGCAGGCTTCGACCGTCTCTTCGGCCGCCTGGGCCGACTGGTTGTAGTTGACGATCACGTTTGCGCCCGCTTCTGCTAACGAAATGGCGATCGCCCGTCCAATGCCGCGCGAGGCGCCCGTCACGATGGCAGGGGCGCCTCGAAGCGGCTGTTCTTCCAATCTGTTCATCGCTGCACTTCCTTGCTCCAATCTGTACCTCCGATTGTACCACAGTTTAGTGGAAGTGCAGGGAGGGGTCGACCGGCAGTTCAATCTGTTCAACAAAATCGCTGAGGATCGAGTTGAACGCCCCGCAGGTGCGGGTGGCGACGGCGTGGTTGGTGCCTTCGATCACCGAGATCTGCGCATTCGGCATCTGCGAGGCAAATTCTTTGGCGAAAATTTCATTGGCCCGGTCTTTGGTGCCGTAGACGAGCAGCACGGGGCATCCGATCTTCGAGACCTCCCGCGTGGTCAGGAAGCGCTCCGAGGCCTGCATGATGCGCAAAGCTTCTTTTGGTTCGGCGCGTTTGGCGATGCGGTAGAAGAAGCCGCGCTGGACGACGTTTTTCGCGTTGCTCTGGGCGACGGAGTAGGCCATCAGCTTGTGCAGCCGGGCGTTGATCAGCCACTTGGAGAGGCTGTTTTTCATCACCATCTGCGCGCCGTGTACGCGGGCATAGGGCCCGGCGAGGCAGAGTCCGGCGACCATCTCAGGATGATCGAGGGCGAACTGCTCGGCGATCAGCGTGCCGGAGGAGTAGGCGACAAGAAACGCTTTTTCGATCTTGAGCTGGCGGCAGAGGGCGAGCAGGTCACAGCTGAGGTCTTTGATCTCGATCGGCCCCTGCGAAGCGCCGGTGCCGCCGTGGCCGCGGACATCGTAGGTGATGACGGTGAAATTTTTTTTAAAGACAGGGACTTGGCCGAGCCAGTTCTGGTGGTTCAGGCCGAGTCCGTGGATGAAGATCATCGGAAAGCCGGCACCGATGATCGTATAGTAATGCGAGATGCCTGCATGTTCGAAACGGGGCATCGGTGCGTCCCCCCTTTTTAGCGGCCGGTTTCCGGTGGCTCGGAGTTATCCTGCGTCCGGGCGGCCGGATCGTACAGGTCGTAATTGCCGAGCCCGATATTCGGATCGATCCAGTTTTGTGGCGACAGCGGCGCGACCGGGTCGAGCTCGTACCCGTCCTGCGCCGGGATGCGGCGTTCACTTTGCGCTTCCGGGAAAGCCGGGTAGTGTGGGAACTGCGTGTCTTGATAGTCCGCGTCGGGGATGCCCGCGTCCGTCTGCGCTGCATACTGCGTGTCCGGCTCGACAAGAACCCCTTGCAGATCGAGCAAGTCGTGTTGCGGGACGCTCCAAACGTTCGGTGCATAGGGCAGGATGGAAAGCGAGCTCGGGATCTCCTGCGTATTCAGTCGCACTTGCTCCTGCTCCGCCACATAGCGGATGTCCGCATCGGGCGGAATGTAGCGGACCGTTTCTTCTTCCTGCGGGCTTTCCTGCTCATCGCTTAGGGGCATCCGCGTGACTTTGCCGCCGTGTTGCTCCATAATATTGGAAGCGAAGTCTGCTTCAGCAGGCGTATACGTATCGACCGCCAGGAAAAAAGACCCTTGCGGCGGCTCCTCGCTTGCTGTCGCCTGCTCCGGCCGTTCGGGCCGCCTTTCCTGCCGGTGCTGTTCATCGTTGCGCTCCTCCGCCAGCTGTGCGCTCATGTAGTGCCCGACCGTGTCCCCGACGGCCAGCCCGGCCACGGGACCGCCTGAGAGCACGGGGCCGAGGCCCGGCACGAGGTACGCCGCAGCGCCCAAGGCGATGCCGCCGATCTCCGACAAGCCTTCGACCATGTTCGCTTCCTCCTGCACGCCGCGAATTTCAAAATGATCGCCGGCCTGCCCCTGAATCGATGTCGTTTCTTCCGTCTTTGGAGCAGGGTTGGAAGCCATGATCGAAATTCTTCCTGTAAAATACGGAGTCAAGTCCTTGACGCAATCATGAACAGTTGTATACGATTGAAAATGAGTGATGATTCGTTCATTTTTCATTTTCCTGATCACCTCTTCATGCGGTAGGTTTCCCATCGCAACGGACAACTACACATACAGGAGGACATATCCATGTTCCGTAAAATTTTGATCGCCAACCGCGGCGAGATCGCTTGCCGCGTCATCCGCACCTGCAAGCTGCAAGGCATTCAGACCGTCGCTATCTACTCGGAGGCGGACGCGGAGGCACCGCACGTGAAAATGGCGGACGAGGCGTTCCTCGTCGGCGAGCCGCCGGTGGCGAAAAGCTACTTGAACGTCGACCGCATCCTTGAGATCTGCAAAGAGACAGGCGTCGAAGCGATCCACCCGGGCTACGGCCTGCTGTCTGAAAACACCGGTTTTGCCAAGCGCGCCGAGGAAGCGGGCATCACCTTCATCGGCCCGTCTGTGGAAGCGATTGCAGCGATGGGTTCGAAGATCGAATCCCGCAAAGCGATGGAAGCGGCAAACGTTCCGGTCGTGCCGGGCATCACCCGCCCGTTGGCCGACGAAGAAGAAGGCGTTCTGGTCGCCAATGAAATCGGCTACCCGGTCATGCTGAAAGCATCGGGTGGCGGCGGCGGCATCGGCATGCAAGTGGTCAACTCTGACGACGAGCTGCGCAAAGCGTACGCCGGCAACCAGAACCGCGCCAAGCAGTTCTTCGGCGACGACGCGATGTACATCGAGAAATTCGTCGAAGAGCCGCGCCACGTCGAAGTGCAGGTGCTCGCCGACAAAGCGGGCAACACCGTCTACCTCTGGGAGCGCGAGTGCTCGATCCAGCGCCGCCACCAGAAAGTGGTCGAAGAAGCGCCGTCCCCGTTCCTCGACGCCGAACTGCGCCGCCAGATGGGCGAAGCGGCTGTGCGCGCGGCGCAGTCGATCGGCTACAGCAACGCCGGCACGATCGAATTCCTCGTCGACAAGCACCGCAACTTTTACTTCCTTGAGATGAACACCCGCCTGCAGGTGGAACACCCGATCACCGAGGAGATCACCGGCCTCGATCTCGTCGCGGAGCAGCTGCGCATCGCGTTTGGCGAAGAGCTCGGCTACACCCAAGACGACATCAAGCTCGACGGCCATGCGATCGAAGTCCGCGTCTATGCGGAAGATCCGAAGACGTTCTTCCCGAGCCCGGGGCAGATCACCCGCTTCGAAGCGCCGCAGTTTGATTTTGTGCGCAACGAGCTGGCGGTCGGTCCGGACTCGAAAGTCACGCCGTTCTACGATCCGATGATCGCCAAGCTGATCGTCAAAGGCAAGGACCGCGACGAAGCGATCTCCCGCATGCAGCAGGCGTTGGAGCATTACCATGTCGAAGGCATCAAGACGAACATCCCGATGCTGCGCGAAGTATTGGCGCATGACGCCTTCCGCGCCGGGGATACGACCACCGATTTTGTGGCAAAACACATTCAGAAAAAATAAAAGACGGCATCGCAGCCAAGGAGGAACCAGACAATGACAGAAATCACCGCAAGCATGGCAGGCAACGTATGGAAAGTGCTCGTGAAAGCAGGCGACACCGTAGAGGAAGGGCAAGACGTGGTGATCCTCGAATCGATGAAGATGGAAATCCCGATTTCCGCTGACTTCGGCGGCAAAGTTGTGGAAGTGAAATGCGAAGAGGGCGGCTTCGTCAACGAAGGCGACGTGCTCGTCGTAGTCGAAGACTAAGCCTGGCAGACTATAACTTAGGGTGTGATCGTCCATGAGCAAAAACTGGCCGGCTTCCGTCACGATCAAAGAAGTAGGACCTCGTGACGGTCTGCAAAACGAAAAAGGCATCGTCAAGACGGAAGACAAGATCGCCTGGATCAACCATCTGAGCCAAACCGGGCTCAAGCACATCGAGATCACCTCGTTCGTCAATCCGAAATGGATTCCGGCGCTCGCCGACGCGCTCGAAGTGGCACAAGGCATCGCCCGCGCAGACGGAGTGACCTACTCGGCGCTCGTCCCGAACCTGCGCGGTCTGCAAGGTGCCTTGCAGGCCAATCTCGATGAAGTGGCCGTCTTCATGTCGTCGACGGAGATGCACAACAAAAAGAACATCAACAAAAGCATCGACGAGACTTTCCCGGTGCTGCAAGAAGTGGTGGATGAAGCGCTGAAGGCAGGCAAGATCGTCCGCGGTTACCTGTCGACCGTCTTCGGCTGCCCGTACGAGGGGGCGACCGATGTCAAGCAGGTGCTGTACGTCTCCGAGAAGCTGCTCGAGATGGGCATTCACGAGCTGTCCCTCGGCGACACGATCGGCGTCGCCAATCCGCGCCAGGTGCAAGAGGTGCTGGAAGTGCTCTTGAAGACGATTCCGGCCGACAAGATGGCGATGCATTTCCACGACACGCGCGGCACGGCGATGGCCAACGTCCTCGCGTCGCTGGAGATGGGCATCACCACCTTCGACGGCGCGCTTGGCGGCCTTGGCGGCTGCCCGTACGCACCGGGCGCATCGGGCAATCTGGCGACAGACGACCTGTTGTATATGCTGCACGGAATGGGCATCGCCACCGGCGTGGACAACGCCCGGATGATGGAAGCGGCGAAATTTATCCAAGACAAGATCGGACGTCCGCTGCCCAGCCACGCTCTGCAGGCGGCCACCGCCGTTTGCGAATCGTAAGGAGACGGGGGAGGAGAACTCATGCCATTTGATCCGAACATCCGCAATTTCCGCGAAACGCCGCTGGCAGACGACCGCAAAGGGCTCGTCAAAACGGAGATCAGCGCAGGCATTGCCACCGTGACGCTCAACCGTCCGGAAGCGGCGAATGCGTTTTCCGTCGAGATGCTGGAGCAATTTATCGACGCGCTCTATGCGCTGAAGTTCGATCCGGAAGCGCGCGTGGTCATCGTCACCGCCGTCGGCGAAAAAGCGTTTTGTGCCGGCGCCGACCTGATCCAGCGCGGCCAGATGGACCTGACGCAGGCCCGCCAGCACATCAATCTGATCCGCACGGCGGTCAATGAGCTGGAAGCGCTGCCCCAGCCGACGATCGCCGCCATTAACGGCGTCGCGTTTGGCGGCGGAACGGAACTTGCCTTGGCGGCCGACATCCGCATCGCGGCGGACAACGCGAAGTTTGGCTTGACCGAGACAGCCTTGGCGATCATCCCGGGCGCTGGCGGCACGCAGCGCCTGCCGCGGCTGATCGGTGTGGCGAAAGCGAAAGAGCTGATCCTGACCGCCCGCCGCATCGAGGCGGCGGAAGCGGAGCGGATCGGTCTGGTGAATTACGTGGTGGCACAGGAGGAGCTTTTGCACAAAGCGAACGAACTGGCCCGCGAGATCACCAAAAACGGCCCGCTCGCCGTGCGTCAGGCCAAGCTTGCGATCAACAAAGGCGTCGAAGTCGACCTCGCGACCGGACTTGCGATCGAACAAAACGCGTACGAAGTGATCATGCCGACCCAGGACCGTCTGGAAGGCTTGAAAGCGTTTAAAGAAAAACGTCCGCCGGTCTACAAAGGCGAGTAACAGCCGCACGTAACTGCCGCAAGGAGGAGAGACAAGGATGTCTTTTGATAAAACATTGCAAGAGCGCCTGGAGAAAATCCAGCAAGGCGGCGCTCCGAAGTACCACGAGAAGAATGCCGAGCAGGGCAAGATGTTCGTTCGCGACCGTCTGCGCCTGCTGTTCGATGACGAATTCCTGATCGAAGACGGCGCTTTCGCCAACTTCATGGCCGGCGACCTGCCGGCTGACGGCGTCGTCACCTGCCTCGGCCGCATCCACGGCCGCACCGTTGCCGTGATGGCGAACGATTCCACCGTCAAAGCGGGCTCCTGGGGTTCGCGCACGGTGGAGAAGATCATCCGCATCCAAGAGACGGCGGAGAAGATGAACATCCCGATGATCTACCTGGTCGACTCCGCAGGCGCGCGCATCACCGACCAGATCGAGATGTTCCCGGGCCGCCGCGGCGCGGGCAAGATCTTCTACAACCAGGTGAAATTCTCCGGCCGCATGCCGCAGATCTGCGTGCTGTTTGGCCCGTCCGCAGCTGGCGGCGCATACATACCGGCATTCTGTGACATCGTGATCATGGTCGACAAAAACGCCTCGATGTACCTTGGCTCCCCGCGGATGGCGGAGATGGTCATCGGCGAGAAAGTCACCTTGGAAGAGATGGGCGGCGCCCGCATGCACTGCCAGATCTCCGGCGTTGGCGACGTGCTGGCGAAAAACGAGGAAGATGCGATCAAGCAAGCTCGCCAATACCTGGGCTACTTCCCGCAAAGCTATGCCGAACATCCGCCGGTTGCAGACAGCAAAGACATTGCCGAGTTCGAAAAAACGCTCGGTGAGATCATCCCGCAGAACCAAAACGCGCCGTTCAACATGCTCGACCTGATCAACCGCCTGATCGACGAAGGCTCTTGGTTTGAAATCAAGAAGCTGTTCGCGCAGGAGCTGCTGACCGGTCTCGCCCGCATCAACGGCAAAGTGGTCGGCATCATCGCCAACCAGCCGAAGGTCAAAGGCGGCGTTCTGTTCGTCGACTCCTCCGACAAAGCGGCGAAGTTCATCACCTTGTGCGATGCCTTCAACATTCCGCTCTTGTTCCTGGCTGACGTGCCTGGCTTCATGATCGGCACCAAAGTGGAGCGCGCCGGCATCATCCGCCACGGCGCGAAGCTGATCTCGGCGATGTCCGAAGCATCCGTGCCGAAGATCTCCGTCGTCGTCCGCAAAGCATACGGCGCCGGCCTCTACGCGATGGCAGGTCCTGCCTTCGAGCCGGACGCTTGCCTCGCCCTCCCGACAGCTTCCATCGCCGTCATGGGTCCGGAAGCGGCCGTCAATGCCGTCTATGCCAACAAGATTGCCGAGCTGCCGGAAGAAGAACGCGCTGCCTTCATCGAAGCCAAGCGCGAAGAGTACCGTCAAGACATCGACATCTACAAGCTGGCCAGCGAAATGATCATCGACGCGATCATCGACCCGAACGATCTGCGTAACGAACTGATCAAACGCTTCGAGCTTTACAGCTCCAAATACGCGCCGTTCACCGACCGCAAACATCCGGTGTATCCGGTATAAACGGACAAAGCAAATCCCCTTCTCTGCAGAGAAGGGGATTTTTTCAGGCTTACTTCTTGCCTTCGATATAGGTTTCTTTCAGATCGTACTCGATCGCAAACGGGCGCTTCACGAAGTTCTTCACGTACGGTTGGGTGACGTACGCGCGGGCGCGGAAGTTGTTCGGGCCGATCGGCATCTCTTGGATCAGGAGTTTTTCGGCATCCTGAAGGATGGAGATGCGCTTCTTCGGGTCCGGCTCGCTCTGCGCGTCGGCGATCAGCTTGTCATACTGGGCGTTGCTCCAGCTGCCGTAGTTGATGCCGCCGCCGGTGGTGAAGAGATCGAGGAAGGTCATCGGATCGTTGTAGTCGGCGATCCAGACGCCGAGCGAGATGTCATAGTCATGACCTTTTTGCTTCTGCAGGCGCAGTTTGAACGGAAGCGGCTCGATGTCCACTTCGATGCCGAGGTTGGCGCGCCACTGCTCTTGGATGTATTCGCCCGACTTGCGGCCAATATCGCCTTCATCGACCATCAGCTTGATTTTCGGGAAGCTGTCGAGGCCTGCTTCTTTCAAGCCCGCTTGCAGCGTTTCTTTCGCTTTCGGCGCGTTCTCTTTCAGCTTGAGCTGGTCGCCGAGGTTTTTCGCGAAATCGCCGCCCTGGCCGTCAGACGTGCCGTACGGGGTGAAGCCCGTCGGCGGCTTGGAGCCGTTGTGGTAGATGACGTCCGCGTAGGACTCCCAATCCACACCCCAGGTCAGCGCCTGGCGGACTTTTGTCGATTGAAGCGCTTTCACTTTCTGGTTGTAAGACAGGTAACCGGAAGCCAGCTCGGGCTGCTCCACATATTCCGGCTTGCCTTTATAGTTGTCCACATGGTCGCGCATCAGCTGGGCGCGGTCGACTTGCCCCGCTTCGTACAGGTTGACCTGTGCGTTGCTGTCTTTGACGATCTGGTAGTTGACTTGGGTCAGTTTGACTTTGTTCTTGTCCCAGTAGTTTTCGTTTTTGACCAGCGTGACCGATTGCTCGTGCGTCCAGTCCTTCATCACAAACGGACCGTTGTAGAGCACTTTGTCCGCTTCCGAGCCGTATTTGTCGCCGGACGCTTCGACGAATTTTTGGTTTTGCGCGAAGAAAGTCGGGAACGCCATCTGCTCGATAAAGAACGGCAGCGGGTTCTCCAGCGTCACGACAAGCGTCTTGTCGTCGGTCGCTTTGACCCCGACATCTTCCGCTTTGCCTTTGCCGTCGTTATAAGCTTGGCCACCTTTGACCCATGCTACCATAAACGCATATTGCGCACCGGTGTCCGGGTTCAAGGTGCGCTTCCAGGAGTATTCAAAATCATGCGCAGTCACCGGGTCGCCGTTCGACCATTTGATGCCGTCGCGGAGTTTGAAGGTGTAAGTAAGTCCGTCCGGGGAGATCTCCCAGTTTTCAGCCAGCCCCTTGTCCGCTTTGCCGTTCGCGTCGAGGCGCACCAGGCCTTCGTTGACGTTGGAGAACAGAGTGAAGACAAGGTTGTCGGTCGCTTTCGAAACGTCCATCGTCGGCAGTTCGTCACCGAGTACCAAGTTCAACACTTGCTCTTCCGTTTGCTTTTCTTTGTCGGCGCCATCGGTTGTCTCCGAGCTGCTGCAGCCGGCGAGCACGCCTGTCAGCATCGAAACGGACAGACCAACGGTCAGCCACTTGTTTACTTTCATGTACAAACCCCCATTTGTCGAGTAAAAGACTATTTCTCTGCTTATATATATTATCACAGTTAAATGATTTGTTGGCGGGTATTTGGAACGAAGTTATCAGAAAAAGGGAATTCGGCACCGTGAACAGAATTGAGCATTCTACAAGGAGGTGCGGAGATGAAAATTGCAATCATCGGCCCGGGCGCGATCGGGCGGCTGCTCGGCTATGCGCTGGCAGCAGGCGGGCATGAGGTGGTGATGATCTGCCGCCGCGAGGAACAGGCGGAACGCTTTTGGCAGGACGGGGTGATTTATGTCGACCCGGACGGGCAGGAACACCGTGCGACTGTGCAGGCAGCTGTGGGAATGTCGGACGACGCCTGCACCGGGCTGGACGGTGTGCTGGTCACCGTCAAAAGCTATGACACCGCAGCGGCAGCCCGGCAGATCGCCGCTGTAACGACAGATGCGCCGGTCTTGTCCTTGCAAAACGGGTTGGGCAATGCGGAAACGCTGGCCCGGCATCTCGACCCGGGGCGCATCGCGCTCGCCTTGACCACGCATGGCGCGACGGCGGAAGGGGATAGCAAAGTCTGGCACAAAGGCCGGGGCCAGACGGTCATCGGCAGCCTGGCGGAGCACAGCACGACAGCCTGCCTCTGGGCGGATCTGCTCACCGCCTGCGGGCACTCTGCGCAGCTGTCGGACGACATCCGCCGGGAAGTGTGGAGCAAAGCGATGGTCAACATCGGGATCAACCCGTTCACCGCCGTTCTGGGAGTGCAAAACGGGCAATTGCTGCAGGAACCGGAGATTCTGCCGCTGATGCAGGCTGCCGTCGCAGAAGCGGAACGGGCAGCGCTGGCTGACGGAATCGTGCTGGAGGACAGTTTCTTGCGCGTGCTGGAAGTGTGCCGCAACACCGCCGACAACACGTCGTCGATGCTGCAGGATCTGCAAAAAGGACGGCGCACCGAAATCGAGGCGATGTGCGGTGTTGTCGTGGAAATTGCTGAACAATCGGGCTTTCCGGCACCCTATAATTTTTTTCTCAAAAAAATAGTCAAAAAATGTGAAACAAAACGCCTCGAACTGTCATCGTTAGAGGTGAAGGGCTTGTTCGAGCAGTTTTTTCACAAAAACTTAATGGATATTTAGTTTTAATCAATTCTAAACTCACTCATAACATCACCGAATATTTCACTAGGAGTATACGGTAAAATAAAATCCAAAGAAAACTATTTACAAACGTTGGAACGGGCTGTATAATAACGATAGTAAATCGTAATCGTTGCGATTTATAAGTGACCCCAAATTGAGATCGATGAGCCCCTCCGCTTGTCGATCGCTTTTTTTTGCCTTTTTATAGAAAAGGGCAGGTCTCCGCGGAGACCTGCCCTTTTGTTATTTAGAAGTAATCGAGCATCAGCGGTTTCTGGCTGCTGGCCCAGAGACTGTTCAGTACGGGAAGTGCATTCGGGTCGTGGACAGATAATTTCCCGAGAAATTGTGCTTCTTCGACCGTCAGATAGCCGAAGAAAATCTGCGACCAAGTCCCGATGTCGGCGCTCGCTTGCGCCGGTTCGCTGCTGGCGGAGACGATTGCTGAACCTGCCGTTTCGACAGCTACCTGCCAGGTGCCTTCGTTCCACGGCGCAAACGAATCTTGAACACCAAGCCGCACGCTGCCCGGCTGGGCTAGAGGAGAGGTCACCTGCCAAGCGGCGGTCACATCGACGATGCGGCCCATGAACCAGTTCTCCGTGTCTGACTGCATTTGTTTCGGATCGTGGAGCAGGGAGGAGAGGATCGAATCGATGCCCGTCTCCCACTCCCAGCCTTTGAGCAGGTTGTCTCGTTCGAGCAGCGACAGCAGCCCTTTTTGCGCGTCGATGTTGGCGGCGATCAGCTCTTTGACGAACAAGCGGTTGTCTTCTTGCTGGACCAGCACGATGTAACCTTGGGGGCGATCGTCCGCATCGCGCCAGATGTAAAGGCGCGGTTTCGAACCGCCGAACACATTTTGCACGATCTTGACCCACTCGCGGTCGCTGCGCTGCAGGAGGCCATTGCGTGTCATGGCATAACGGTCATAGATATCTTTCAATGCGTCCAGTTCTGCTTCGCTGCTGCGGACGATGCGGCCGCTGTCCGGGGCAGCGGGGGTTGCAAACAGCGGGCGCTGGGCCGGAGATTTGAAAATCCGCTTTTCGCAGCAATATTCATAGCCAAACTGACGGTAGAAACTGTACGAACTCGGATGCAGGCAACTGACCGGCACGCCGTCAGCTTTCAGTTCTTGCAAGATCGAGGCGAGCAGCGTGCGGACATAGCCTTGCCCGCGCTCTTCAATGCGCGTGGCGATCGAAGCGATACCGCCCATCGGCAGCGCCTGGCCGTGCAGGTATTGGCGATAGTCGAACAATCGCCCGGTCACTTTCATCTCGCCTCGCACAAACACGCAGCGGGTGTCGTTCAAGTCGGTCAAATGGCGCATTTCGACCGCCCGTTCCGGATAGAGTTGATGATACGATTCGGCACGAATCTGGCAATACGTTTCCCATTCCTGCTCCTCGATGCGGCGTACTTCCAAAGTCAAAACGATCACACCTTTCCCTTCAATCCGTTACCTATTCTGGACTTGGAAGGCATTTCCTTCTGAACGGAAACATCTTGCAAAACGACTCATATGGTGTAATATTACACTATAAGGGTGGTTTTGGAGGTGTTGGCAAGATGGAGAAGCTCTGGCTGCGGAGTGCCGGATTTGATTTGAGTTGGCTGATCGTGCCGATCACAGCGGTGTTGTTCTTGCTGCCGCTCGACCGGGCGCCGCAAGCGGTGATCGCGGGGGTGGCGCTGGGGTCGCTGTTGTTGTCGGGCGTGCACATCGGGACGAATTGGACGCTTTTGTTTCGGGACGGGACGTTTTGGCGGCACGACCGGATGCGCTATGTCCACATGGGCTGGCTGATCCTGATCGCCTCGGCGCTGCTGTCGGCGTGGAATCTTTCCTTGTTCATGTCGGTTTACGTCTACTGGGGACTGTGGCATTTTGCCCGGCAACACTGGGGGATCGCAATGCTCTATAAAGCGAAGGCGGGGAAGGGGAGCAAGACCGATTATCAAGGGGACAAGGTGCTGGTGCATCTGTTACTTTTTTTGCCGCTGTTGATCCAGTTCGCGCGACCGGGCGAATTCGGATTCTATACGATCATTCTGTACCGCTTTCAACTGCCCGATCAGGCGGCGTTTCTGCTCACCGTACTGTATGGCATCCTGCTCGTCTTTTGGCTGCTGTTTGCCGGCTGGCGTTGGCTGCAAGGGACGCTGAACCTGCCGGCCTTCTGGACGATGCTCTCGGCGGTGGCGGCGTTTGGTGTGATCTACTTTACCGCCAACAGCTTCTTGCTGATGTATGCGCTGATCTCGATTCCCCATTCGCTGCAATACATCGGTCTGGCCCTGCACTATCACGATGGGAAGAACAAACGAATCAAAAAATGGGCCGGAGCGAAAGGGCGCCGCTTTTTCGCCAAGTACTGGGCCTTTACGATCCTCTATACGCTGATCGCCGTCGTGCTGGTCAAATTCAACGAAGCGTATCATTCCCCGTGGGTCTACGGGTTGCTGGGCTTGACGATCTTTCATTTTTGGGTCGAGCTGTTCTCGTGGCGGCCGAAGCACAATCCGGAGCTGCGCGATTCACTGGGGCTGTAAAAAAAGAAAACCCTCAGCCGATTAGGGCTGAGGGTTTTCTTGTGCTTCCGCTTCTGCCTCGCAGCGGGCCGCGTAGTGATCGGCACCCCAGGTGCGCAGTGCATCCAGCACCGAGGAAAGCGTTTTCCCGCTCTCCGTCAACGTGTATTCGACGCGCGGCGGGATCTCCGGATACAAGGTCCGGTCGATGATCCCGTGCTCTTCTAATTCTTTCAGTCGTTCGGTTAGCAGTTTCGATGAGATCGGCAGGCTGGACGCGATTTCGGAAAAGCGTTTTTTGCCGTCAAACAGTTCGCGGATGATCAGCACGGTCCACTTTTTGCCGATAATCCCGAGGGTTACCTCGATTGGGCAGCATTGATTCTCTTGCTGTGCCATCGCTCCCCACCTTCTTTTTCATGTAGTATGTGGACTATTATAGCACGAATCGGGGAGAAGTATTGTGAAACGCATTACTTTACTTAGAAAAGTTATTTTGCTATTGTGTTGGAGTGGCACCAAAACCCATTTTGAGAGGAGTTTGGCAAATGGCAAGTTTGTTTGACTCGTTTACTTTAAAAAGCATGGAATTGAAAAATAGAATCATGATGTCTCCGATGTGCCAATACCAGGCGAACGAGGACGGGACGGTCACCGACTGGCACTTCGTCCACTACGGCGCGCGCGCGATCGGCGGCGTCGGCCTGGTGATGGTCGAAGCGTCCGGCGTGGAAGCGCGCGGCCGCATCTCGACCGGCGACGTGGGGATCTACTCCGATGACCACATCGCCGGCCTCGCCCGCATCGTCGAGCTCTGCAAGCAGTACGGCGCCAAGACGGCGATCCAGCTCGCCCATGCCGGCACGAAAGCGGAAACGCCGGAGCCGAATGTGGCGCCGTCTGCGCTCACGCACTTCGACCGCTACAACACGCCTAAGGAACTGACGACCGCGGAGATTCAGCAGATCGTCACCGCGTTTGCAGAAGCGGCGGCGCGCGCTGTCAAGGCCGGCTTCGACACGGTGGAGATCCACGGTGCGCACGGCTACCTGATCAACCAGTTCCTGTCCCCGCTGACCAACAAGCGCATCGACGAATACGGCGGGTCGCTGGAGAATCGCCTGCGCTTCCCGCTGCAGGTGATCGGCGCGGTCAAAGCGGCGATTCCGAACGACATGCCGCTCTTGATGCGCGTCTCCGCTTCCGAATACTCGGAGGAAGGCTACCCGCTCGACGAGATGGTGGAGATGGTCAAACAGTTCAAGGCGGCGGGCGTCGACATGATCGACGTTTCCTCCGGCGGCTCGCTGCCGGTCGCGCCGCCGGCGATCTATCCGGGATATCAGCTGCAGTTTGCGGAAACGATCAAGCGCGGGGCGGAGATCCCGACGATCACCGTCGGCTTGCTCCACACCCCTGCGTTGATGGAAGAAGCGGTGCAAAACGGCCGCGCCGATGTGGTGGCGGTGGGGCGCGAACTGCTGCGCAACCCGCATTTTGTGAAGACGGCCGCCTTGGAACTGGGCGCTGAACTCGAGCTGCCGGGCGTTTACCGCCACGCGTTTTAAGATCGAACAATCCGTTCGCCTTTTGTTCGTCAAACCAGCGTCACGAAGGCGAATGTACGTTCGTGAGTCCAGAGAATCATTTTCCATAAGAAGGCCGAAATCCTGCCACTTCAACCATTGAAGTGGCAGGATTTCTATTTATAGGACAGAATATCAGTCGGAGTGGTGGAAAGTGGGGGAAAGTGGAGCACCTTTCCGTAAAGTGGGTGAATGGACATGTTCATGGGGGAATTTCAGCACAGCATCGACGACAAAGGGCGACTGATCATCCCGGCCAAATTCCGGGACGGACTTGGCGCGTCATTCGTTGTGACCCGTGGCTTGGACAATTGCCTGTTTGTATACCCCAGAAGCGAGTGGGAGACGATAGAGTCGAAGTTGAAAAGTCTTCCATTCACAAGAGCGGATGCCCGCGCCTTTTCCCGTTTTTTCTTCTCCGGAGCGACCGAGTGCGACTTGGACAAACAAGGGCGCGCCAACATTCCGAACAACTTGCGCGAGTACGCGAAGCTCAATCGCGACTGCGTGGTGATCGGGGTCTCGGGCCGGGTGGAGATCTGGGCGAAGGAAGTGTGGGAGGAGTACACACTGCATGCGGCCGACTCTTTCGGGGAGATCGCGGAAAAACTTGTTGACTTGGACCTGTAACACAGCACATCACCATCGCTTAGACTTGAGGTGTTTGAACCCATGCCGGAAGAAACCACATTTCATCATGTTTCTGTATTTGCCACTGAGGCTGTGGAGGCTCTGCAACCGGAGCCAGACCATATCTATGTAGACTGCACGCTGGGCGGAGCAGGTCACTCGGGGCGCATCTTGCAGGCCAGTTCGCCGACCGGCCGCCTGATCGCCATCGACCAGGACCTGACCGCGATCGCCAACGCGAAGCAAGTGCTCGCGCCGCACGAAGGCCGCTTTACGATCGTCCATTCCAATTTTCGCCGATTAGCGGAGATCGTAGAGGAACAAGGCTTGTCGGGCGTCGACGGGGTGCTGTTCGACCTTGGCGTCTCCTCACCGCAGCTTGATGAGGGAGAGCGTGGATTTTCGTATCAGCACGATGCTCCGCTGGACATGCGGATGGATAAAACGCAGCCGTTCACCGCGCACGATCTGGTGAACACGTATAGCCAGGATGAACTGGCCAAGATCTTGTTCGAGTACGCCGAAGAGAAATGGTCGAAGCGCATCGCCGAATTTATCGTGCGCGAAAGAGCGAAAGGGCCGATCGAAACGACCGGCCAACTGGTCGACATCATCAAAGCGGCGATCCCGGCCGCAGCGCGCAGGGAAGGGCCACATCCCGCGAAACGGACGTTCCAAGCGATCCGCATCGCGGTCAACGACGAGCTGAATGTCTTCGCCGAGGCGATTCAGCAAGCCATCCGGGTCTTGAATCCGGGCGGTCGCGTGGCGATCATCACCTTCCATTCTTTAGAGGACCGCATCGCCAAACTGGCTTTGCAGGAAGCGGCAAAAGGATGCATCTGTCCGCCGCAGCTGCCGATCTGCCAGTGCAACAACGAGCCGAAGGTGAAGATCATCACCCGCAAGCCGATCATGCCGTCCGACGAAGAGCTGGCGCATAACCCACGGGCACGTTCCGCCAAATTGCGCATCGCCGAGAAACTCTAACGGGCTTACTGGGAGCAGAGAGAAGGGAGAAGTACGATGTCGATGTACCGGGATAATCTTGCCCGCCCCTTGCCGAAACAGCAAGAGGCGGTACCCTATCAACAGCCGAAGCAGGGGGCGGCCCCCCGCTCGGAACGATCAAAACGGGAAGCAAAAGAAAAATTGAAATGGCTCGGCACGATTCTCGTCTGCATCGTGATCGCGCTGGGGCTCGTCTCGCGCTATGCGTCGATGGTCAGCCTCAGCTACGAGTTGGAGACGCAAAAGTCGCAGCTGCAAGGCTTGCAGGATGACAATCTGAAGTTGGAACAGCAGATGCTGGAGATGGAATCGCCGGAGCGCATCAAAAGCTACGCCTCGAACAAGCTCGGCATGAAGTCGGTGCAGGACAGCAACCTGATCATCCTGCCGGGGAGCTCGAACTGATGAGCGAGCGCGTGTTCAAGAAACGGGTACGACTCTTGGCGATCTGTCTGATGGCCGGTCTCCTGTCTCTCGTCATCCGGCTGATGTACATCCAAGTCGCCCAAGCGGACGAACTGTCGGCAAAGGCGGAGAATTGGCTGGTCGCGACGGTGGACATCCCCGGAACACGCGGCACGATCTACGACCGCGAAGGTCAAAAGCTGGCTTTTACCGGTGTGGCGTATGAAATCAGCGTCTCTGTCAACGAGAAGGCGATGAAAGAGTGGAACGAGACGCCGGAGATGTATGCGCAGTTTCTCGCGCCGCTCGTCGGCATGACCGAGGCGGAGCTGATGGAGTATATCGATCCTGCCAAATATGCGAACAGGCCGGAAGCTGACAGACCGAAAGCGGTCGGCATCGGGCCCAAAGGGGCAAAAGTGGACTCGGCCGTCCATGACAAGATTGTAGCGATGCACGATCAGCAAAAGCTGCGCGGCGTCAATACGTTCCGCAAAGACATCCGCCGCTATCCGAACGGCAATTTTGCCGCGCATGTGCTCGGCTACTTCGGCATCAACGATCAGGAGAAAAAGGAGATCGGTCTGGCCGGGGTCGAGTCGGTCTACAATGACAAGCTGTCCGGACATCCGGGCACTGTCGTGATGTACACCGACCGCAACGGCAATCCGCTCCCGAACTATGAGCCGGAGACGACGAAGCAGGCGGTGGACGGGGAAGACCTCGTGCTGACGATCGATTCGACGATTCAGCATTTTGTGGAAGAAGAGCTCGACAACATCGTGAACAAGTACGGGCCGAAACACGCCTCGATCATCGTCGCCGACCCGAACAATGGCGAGATCCTGGCGCTGGGCAACCGCCCGCATTACAACCCGGCCGAATATGCGAAAGCGGAGCCGGAGTCCTTGTGGAACAACTGGGCCTTGCGCTCGTTTGAACCGGGCTCGACGTTCAAGTCGTTCGTGCTGACGGCGGCCCTCGCCGAGCACAAAGTCGATTTGAGCGATACGTTCGCATCCGGCCAGATCGCAGTCGACGGGTACTTGATCAAAGACTGGAACGGCATTGGTTTCGGGACGATCTCCTACCGCGAAGGGGTCTACAACTCCTCGAACGTCGGGTTCGTCAAGATCGGGCAAAAGCTCGGCAAAGAGTCGCTGTACGAGTACCTGTATGATTTTGGCTTTCAGAAGCCGACCGGCATCGACCTGCCGGGCGAAGAGCAGTCAACGCTGTTCAACGTCGCCAAGATGCGCGATGTCGACTTGGCGTCGACGTCGTTTGGACAAGGGGTGTCGGTCACGCCGATCCAACAGGTGGCGGCGATGATGGCAATCGCCAACGGCGGCAAGGTCTATCAGCCGCACGTGGTCAAAGAGTTCCGCGATCAGAAGACCGGTCAGACGCTGCGCGAGGTGAAGCCGAAAGTGCTCTCCGAGGTGGCGAACGATGAAGTGATGAGCACGGTGCGCGAAGTGATGGAAGAGACGATCAGCGTCGAGGACCCGTCTCACGGCTACATCAAAGGCTACCACGTGGCCGGCAAGACGGGGACGGCGCAAGTTCCGAAGGCGGATCGCAGCGGCTATTCGGACAGCGCCTACCGCTTGTCGTTCATCGGATTTGCGCCGGCCGACAAACCGAAATTTTTGATCTATGTCACGGTCGACCAGCCGACCCGCAACGCGCCGTACATGTTCGGCTCCTACATCGCCGAGCCGTCCGGCAAAGCGGTGCTGGAAAACGCGCTGCGCTACTACCAAGTGCCGGCCGATCCGAGCGATCCGGGGCATGGCCAGCAGGCCGGAGCTGCCGGACAGCAGCAGCAGCCGGCCAAACCGCAAACGCCAAAAGCGTTCGTCGATGTGCCGGACTTTGTCGGCACGACCAAAGAAAGCGCCGCCAAGATCGCAGCCGACAGCAAGCTGAAGCTGAAAAGTGTCGGCGAAGGTCCGAAGGTGACCGGCCAGTGGCCGGACGCCGGAACGGGCCAGGTGCCGGAGGGCGCCGAGATCAAACTGTATTATGGACCGGAAGGCAGTGCGGAGGGCAAGGTGAAACTGCCCGACCTGACCGGACTGTCGCTTCGGGAAGCGATCGAGACGCTGTCTTTGCTGCAGCTGAAGATCGACCCGGCCGGAACCGGATATGTCACCAAACAGGAATTGCCCGCGGGCACGCTTGTCCCCGTCGGCTCGCCTGTAAAGATCACCCTCTCCCCGCAGCAGTCTTGACGCTGCGGGTTTTCTATGTTGTGATGAACAAGTTGTGTCCGTTCGGACAAAGAGTACTTGTCTCGTCTCCTGGCGCATAACGTTGGTAATGGTTGTACTGACAGCAACACGTTACCTTTGCGATGCAAAAAGGAGGCGTCCAGTTTTGCGAGTGTCGAACGGAATGATACGGAAACGACTCGTGATCGTGCTGATGGCTTTGGCCGCCGTGTTTTGTGCGCTGGTGCTGCGCCTTGGATATGTGCAGATGATTCAGTCACCCTGGCTGACAGCGCAAGCGGAAGACCTGTGGCGGCGGAACATCCCCGTCGAGCCGAAGCGCGGGGTGATCACCGACCGCCATGGCGAAGTGCTCGCCTACAACGGCAGCGCGCCAACGGTGGTCGTCATCCCGTCCCAGGTTAAAGACAAGGAAGGCACGGCCAAGCAATTGGCACCGGTCTTAGACATGACCTATGAAAAGGTGCTGAAAACGATCTCCAAGCGCACCTTGCTCGTCTATCTGCAGCCGGGCGGGCGCAAGATCACCGATGAAAAAGCGCGTCAGGTGCGCACGATGAACCTGCCGGGCGTCCATGTGACCGAAGAGGGCAAGCGCTATTATCCGTTTGACGGGCTGGCGGCGCACGTGCTCGGGTTCTCCGGCGTGGACAACCAAGGCCTCACCGGGCTGGAGCGCTGGTTTGACGACCGCCTGAAAGGCGAGAAAGGGCGGATCTCCTTTTTCGCAAACGCTCGAGGGCAGGAGATGCCGCAGGAAGACGACGAATATGTCGCGCCGAAAAACGGGGAGAAGCTGGTGACCACGCTCGACGCGGAGATTCAGACGTTTGTCGAGCGCGAAATGGAAAATGTGGTCGCGCAGTACAATCCGGATGAAGCGATGATGATCGTCGCTGACCCGAATACGGGCGAGATCCTGTCCCTGGCTAACTACCCGAATTTTAAGCCGGGCAGCTATCGCAGCTACCCGCAGGAGACGTACAACCGCAACTTGTCGATCTGGAAGAACTTCGAGCCGGGCTCGACGTTTAAGATCGTCACGCTTGCTGCAGCATTGGAAGAGAAGAAAATTTCGCTGACCGACCCGTTTTACGATCCGGGCTACTACGAGGTGGCAGGGCACAGAATTCGCTGCTGGAAAGCGGGGGGCCACGGGCAGGAAACGATGCTCGACGTCGTCGAGAACTCCTGCAACCCGGGCTTCATGCTGATGGGTGAGAGGCTGGGCAAGGAAACGCTGTTCAGCTACATCAACAAGTTCGGTTTCGGCCAAAAGAGCGGGGTCGAACTGCCTGGCGAAGGGAAAGGCGTCATGTTCAACCTGAAAAACGTCGGTCCCCTGGAACTGGCGACCACGTCGTTCGGCCAAGGGGTGGCGGTCACTCCGATCCAGCAGGTGATGGCCGTCTCGGCGATCGCCAACGGCGGCGAGCTGATGAAGCCGCAGGTGGTCAAAGAGTGGCGCGACCCGGAAACCGATCAGGTGACCGAAAAAGTGGAGCCGGAAGTGGTGCGCCGCGTCGTGTCGGAAGCGACGGCGAAACAGGTGCGCGAAACGCTGGAGTCGGTCGTTGCGCGCGGCTCCGGCAAAAACGCCTATCTGGAAGGCTATCGCGTCGGCGGCAAGACCGGTACGGCGCAGGTTGCGGAAAACGGCGCTTATAAATCGGGCCATTACATCGTATCTTTTATAGGCATGGCTCCGGTCGACAATCCGCGCCTCGTGGCCTACATCGCGATCAACAACCCGAAAGCGCCGCTCGTTTTCGGCGGCATCATCGCAGCGCCGGTCGTCGGCAACGTGCTCGCCGACTCCCTGCACTATCTCGGCGTCAAGCCGAGCGCAGGCGGCTTGAAGCGCGAATACCAGTATACTGATATCAAGCCGATCGAAGTCCCGCCGATCGCCGGCATGACGGTCGCCGAAGCGCAAAAGGAGATGTACGGCTCCGGTCTGCAGCTGAAAGTGGAAACGTCAGGAAAAGGCGACTATATCGTCGAACAACAGCCAAAAGCGGGCGCGAAAGTGGCGCCAGGGTCGACAGTTCGGCTGTACTTGTCGGATAAACCGGATAAACCCACCCCCTGAGCCTTGTGCTTAGGGAGTGGTTTGGTTAATAATGAGAGTGTTTGAGAAACGTGATCTATTTTTGGCAAGCAAGAGGAGGAACCCCCGGTGCGGCTCAGCGAGTTGATAGCTCCGATCTTAATCAAAACGCTCATCGGTTCCGATGACGTCGAAATAACGAATATGACGGCCGATTCGCGCCGTGTACAGCCGGGCAGCCTGTTTATCGCGCTGCGCGGCTACACGGTGGACGGCCATGATTTTGTACGAGGCGCAGTGGAAGCGGGCGCTGCCGCTGTCGTGGTTGAACAAGCGATCGAGGGGCTCTCAGCACCGCAAGTCGTCGTCCGGGACACACGGGCGGCGACTGCGGTGCTTGCGTCCGTTTTCTATCACCATCCTTCCCGATCGATGAAAGTGATCGGGGTGACCGGCACGAACGGAAAGACGACGACCACCTTTTTGATCGACCGCATCTTGAGCGATGCGGGCAAGAAGACCGGCGTGATCGGCACGATCATGGCGAAGATCGGGAATGAAGAGATCCCGATGGAAAACACCACGCCCGACGTGGCCGACCTGCAGGAGCTGTTCTTCAAGATGCGCGAAGCAGGCACCGAATATCCGATCACCGAAGTGTCGTCCCATGCGCTCGATCTGAAGCGGGCGGCAGGGACCGATTATCATATCGCGATCTTTACGAACTTGACGCAAGATCATCTTGATTTTCACGGTTCGATGGAAGCGTACCGCAACGCCAAGGCGAAGCTGTTTGCCCGCCTCGGCAACACCTATCAAGACGGGGAGCGCCAAAACAAAGTGGCGATCTTAAACGCCGACGACGCTGCGTCTGAGCATTTCCGCGACGCGACGACCGCGCAGGTGATCACTTATGGCATCGATGCGGAGGCGGACGTCCGCGCTGTCGATGTGCAGGTGGAGGCGGGCGGCGTCTCGTTTCGGGTGGACAGCGTGTTTGGGCAGGAGAGCTTCTCGCTGCAGCTGACCGGCAAGTTTAACGTCTACAACGCGCTGGCGGCGATGACCGCGTGTCTCGCCGAAGGCATTCCCTTTGCTTCTATTAAAATGTCGCTGGAGTCGATCCCTGGCGTCAACGGCCGTTTTGAAACGGTGCAGGCCGGACAGGATTTCACGGTGATCGTCGACTATTCGCACACGCCGGACTCGCTGTTGAACGCGATGAACACCGTGCGCGAATTTGCCAAGCAGAAAGTGTATTGCGTCGTCGGCTGCGGCGGAGACCGCGACCGCACCAAGCGTCCGCTGATGGCGCGCATCGCCGTCGATACGGCCGACCTGGCGATCTTGACGTCAGACAACCCGCGCACCGAAGATCCGGACCTGATCATCGACGACATGGAAGCGGGCGTGCAGGATGCCCGAGGCCGTTATGTGCGCATCACCGACCGCCGGGAAGCGATCCGCTATGCGGTCGAACAGGCGGAGGCGGGCGATGTGATCATGATCGCCGGCAAGGGCCATGAGACGTACCAGATCGTCGGGAAGACCAAGCACCATTTTGACGACCGGGAAGTGGCAGCAGAGGCGATTCGAGGTGAGCAGGCATGATCAGACGAACTCTGCAGGAGATCGCGGCGATGGCGCAAGGCAAGCTCCGGCAAGGCGACGGCGGACAGGTGATCGCCGGCGTCTCGACCGACACCCGCAAGGACATGGCGGGGATGCTGTTCGTGCCGCTCGTCGGCGAGCGCTTTGACGCACATGATTTTCTTGACCGGGCCGAAGGGCAAGGGGCGGTCGCCGCGTTTTGGCAGCAGGATCATCCTGTGCCGGAGACGGGGCTGGCGCTGATCGAAGTCGAGGACACGCTGCTCGCGATGCAGCGCCTTGCCGCCGCATACCGCCGCCAGTTGTCGGTGCGCGTGGTCGGGATCACGGGCAGTAACGGCAAGACGTCTACGAAAGATATGATAACGGCCGTGCTGGCCGAATCGTTTCACGTGCAAAAGACGCTCGGCAACCTGAACAACCACATCGGGCTGCCCTTGATGATGCTGGCGCTGGAAGAAGACACCGACATCGCGGTGCTGGAGATGGGCATGAACCATGCGGGCGAGATCGAGCTCTTGGCGCAGCTTGCCGCGCCGGAGATCGGCGTGATCACCAACATCGGCGAAGCGCATATCGAGTACCTCGGCTCGCGCGCCGGCATCGCCGACGCGAAATGCGAGTTGATCGAGCAGTTGCCGAACGATGGCAAGGCGATTCTGTTTGGGGATGAACAGCTGTTGCGCGAGCGCGCCAACAAGACGCAGGCGGAGACGATCTGGTTCGGCTTCGCGGAAGGGAACGACCTGCAGGCGGTCGAGGTGGAGAATCGCGGCGTGCACGGCTCCCGCTTCTCAGTGCGGGGGGATGATACCCGCTATGAGCTGCCGGTGATGGGCCAGCACCAGCTTGGCAATGCGCTGGCGGCCGTCGCGGTCGGTCGCGCGTTTGGCATGAGCGGGGAGCGGATCAAAGCCGGGCTTGCCAAGGCGTCGCTGACGGCGCGCCGTCTGGAAGTGAAGCGCGCGAAGCTCGGCGGCACGGTGATCGACGATGCGTACAATGCCTCGCCGACCTCGATGCGTGCCGCTTTGACGATGTTTGCCGAGATGCCGGGCGGTTTTAAGGTAGCTGTGCTCGGGGGCATGCTGGAATTAGGGCCGGAGTCGGCGAGTATGCATCAAGCGATTGGCAACGAGCTGGCCGGACTGCCGCTCCAGCAGGTGGTCTGCGTAGGCGAGCTGGCGAAAGACATCGCTGCAGGTGCCCGCGCAGGCGGTTATCCGGACGGGCAGATCTGCGAGATGCCAGACAATGCGGCTGCCATCGCGTATTTGGAAGAGCTGCTGCGCCAACACGTAAGCGAGGCGGACGGCGGAGCGATTCTGCTGGTCAAAGCGTCGCTTGGCATGAACTTTGTTGAAATCGTGCGGGCGCTGGTCTGAGCGCCCCACGCTGAAGTGTTCGTTTGATTGGTCTGTTTGATTTGTGTTGACGGTAAGGGAGGACCAGAGGTCATGGATATGCAAATATTATTGTGGACGACAGGTGTTAGTTTTGTGATCGCGCTTTTACTCGGTCCACTGTTCATCCCGTTTTTGCGGCGCTTGAAGTTTGGCCAGGCGATCCGCGCGGAAGGACCGCAAGGGCATCAAAAGAAAGCGGGAACTCCGACGATGGGCGGGGTGATCTTCCTGATCGCGATGGCGATCACGGCGATCAAATTTTCCGATTTGTCGCCCGAGCTCTGGCTGCTCCTGTTTGTGACGCTGGCGTACGGCGCGGTTGGATTTATGGATGACTACATCAAAGTCGCGCTGAAGCGCAACCTGGGACTGAAAGCCCGTCAAAAGCTGATCGGGCAGATTTTAGTCGGCGTCGTGCTCTATGTGGTGATGTTTTATACCGGCATGATCGACATGACGATTTCGATTCCGTTTATCGACGCACAATGGGATCTCGGCTTTTTCTATCTTCCGTTCTTAGTGCTGATCGTCATCGCCTCATCGAATGCTGTCAACTTGACGGACGGTCTGGACGGACTCGCCGCCGGCACGACCGCGATCGCCTTTGGCTCGTACGCGGTGCTGGCGTGGTGGACGTCGAATATGGATGTGGCGATCTTCTGCGCGGCGATGGTCGGCGGCTTGATCGGCTTCCTCGTCTTCAACGTGCACCCGGCGAAAGTCTTCATGGGCGACACCGGCTCGCTGGCGCTGGGCGGCGCGCTGGCGACGGTGGCGATTTTGACCAAGACGGAGATCTGGCTGGTGCTGATCGGCGGCGTGTTTGTCGTCGAGGTGCTGTCGGTGATCATTCAGGTCATCTCGTTCCAGACGTTTGGCAAGCGCTTGTTCAAGATGAGCCCGCTGCACCACCATTTCGAACTGCTCGGCTGGTCGGAGTGGCGCGTCGTCGGCACGTTCTGGACGGCAGGATTGTGCCTGGCGGTCTCCGCGCTGGTCTTGTATCTTAACTAAGAAGGTGAAGAGGAACGTGAACTTTCAAGGGAAAAACGTGCTCGTGCTCGGCGTCGCCCGCTCCGGCGTGGCGGCCGCACGCCTCTTGCATGCACGCGGTGCGCACGTGACGGTCAACGACCAAAAGCTGCTTGCGGATATGATCAAAGATGCTGCTGAGCTTCAAGCGTTGGGCATTGAAGTGATCGGCGGGGGGCACCCGGATGGCATTGTCCATCCGGGTCTCGATTTTGTCGTCAAGAATCCGGGGATTCCGTACTCCGCGCCGCCGGTCAAACAGGCGCTGGAATTGGGCATCCCTGTGCTGACCGAAGTGGAGATCGCGTATCGGCTGGCGCAAGCGCCGATCATCGGCATCACCGGCAGCAATGGCAAGACGACGACTACGACGCTGGTCGGCGAAATGTTGGACGCAGCCGGGCTGCAGCCTGTCGTGGCCGGCAACATCGGCCGCGCTTTGAGCGACGTGGTGGAAGACGTGACGGCCGAGCAGTGGCTGGTCGCGGAGCTGTCGTCGTTTCAACTGATGGGCACGCAGGAGTTCCGCCCGAAGATCGGGGCCTTGTTGAACATCTATCCGGCGCATCTCGACTATCACGGGACGCTGGAGGAATACAGAGACGCCAAGTATCGCCTGTTCGCCAACCAGACGGCTGACGATATTGCCGTCCTGAACTGGGACCAGCAACTGGTGCGCGATGTGCAATCGTTTGCAGAATCAAAATTGTTCCCCTTTTCGCTGAAAGAGGTATTAGATGAGGGCGTTTTTGTCAAGGATGGATACATCCATGCTCGTATGCACGGCAAGGAACTCTCTCTGCTCCCGGTGAGTGAAGTGGCGCTCAAAGGGGAACACAACTTGGAAAATCTGCTGGCCGCTGCTGCGATGGCGCTGGCAGCCGGAGCGGACGTTGGCGCGATCGCGCAAGTGGCGCGCACGTTTTCGGGCGTCGAACACCGCCTTGAGCATGTGGCGACACATCACGGTGTCGCTTATTACAATGATTCAAAGTCGACCAACTCGACGGCGGCGACGATGGCGATCAACACGTTTGCCGATCATAGCGTGGTGCTGATCGCAGGCGGTCTGGACCGCGGCGTCGATTTTCTGGAACTGGTGCCGGTGTTTGCGAAGAAAGTCAAATATGTCGCAGCGATCGGCCAGGCTGCCGACAAGATGCTGCACGTGGCGGAGCAGGCCGGCATCGGCGGCGTGAAGGTGGCGACGCTGGAAGATGCAGTCTCAGCCGCGCATCGCCAGGCACAGGCTGGTGACGTGGTGCTGCTGTCGCCGGCGTGTGCGAGCTGGGACATGTTTGGTTCATTCGAAGAGAGAGGAAGCATGTTTAAAAAAGCTGTGCATACATTATAGCGATTGGACGAGACCGAGCACCGGGGGTGAACGTTGCCTTGAAGGGCAAGATCAAAACGTATCCGGACACGCTGATCATCCTGTCTACACTGATGCTTCTGGGAATCGGCGTCATTATCGTCTATAGTGCCAGTGCTGTGCTTGCTGCTCAAAAAATGGGTGATGCATTCTTCTATGCCCAGCGTCAATTGATGTGGGCGGTGCTTGGGATCATCGCGATGTTTGCGATGATGAACTATGATTACCACAAGCTGAAGAAAATCGCCAAACCGCTTTTGATCATCTGTTTTCTGTTTTTGATCGCTGTAGCGATTCCGGGCATCGGTACGGTGCGTGGGGGGTCGCGGGCCTGGCTTGGGATCGGCTCCCTCGGGATTCAGCCGTCCGAGTTTGCCAAGCTCGGGATCATCATCTATTTTGCGTACATGCTGTCGCGGTATCAGGACAGAATCGTCGAGTTCAAACGAGGGCTACTGCCGCCGCTTGGAATTGCCATCGCCGCTGTCGGTTTGATCATGCTGGAGCCGGACCTCGGACAGAGCACCGTCCTGATGGGCACCGTCATCATCATCCTCTTCGCCGCAGGGGCGCAAATCAAACACTTGCTCGGTTTGGCCAGTCTGGCAATTCCCGCGTTCATCGCGCTCGTCGTGGTGGCGCCGTACCGCTTGAAGAGGATCGTCGCATTTATGGACCCTTGGGCCTATCAGTTGGACGAGGGGTATCACATCATCCAGTCGCTGTATGCGATCGGACCGGGCGGGCTGCTCGGCTTGGGACTTGGCCGCAGTCGGCAAAAGTTCCTCTACCTGCCGGAGCCGCAGACCGACTTCATTTTCTCGATCCTTGCCGAAGAGCTTGGCTTCATCGGCGGGGCCACGCTGCTCGGACTGTTCCTGCTGCTCGTCTGGCGGGGATTGCGCACCGCGATCACGGCACCGGACACGTTCGGTTCGCTGCTCGCTGTGGGCATCACGGGGATGATCGCCGTGCAGGTCATCATCAACGTCGGAGTGGTCACCGGCTCGATGCCGGTCACCGGGATTACGCTTCCGTTCATCAGCTATGGGGGATCTTCGCTCACACTGATGCTTACGGGGGTGGGGATACTGCTCAACATCTCACGACAGACAAGGTGACGCTCCCCGCTTCCCGTTATATAATGGATGTAAAGTTCGCAGTGTCTACCTGAGCTTTGCGGCTCAGGTTTTTTTGTTTGTAGTAGGCAGATGTCACATATTTTCCGCGACCTCCATATCATGGGGATACGAAGTGCGGAACTTGAGTTCACCTAACTTGTCAGGTTTGATCTGGAGGTACGACATGAAGAAAGAGCAGACGATATCCCTTTTTGCAAACGAAGACGTCGGCACGGTGCTGCTGGAGGAGCCGCTTTCCAAGCACACCTCCTGGAAGATCGGCGGCCCGGCAGACGTGTTCGTCTTGCCAACCACAATTGAACATCTCGTGCGGATCATGGAATTGACCCATGAACATCAGATTCCCTGGTACGTGATTGGGAAAGGTTCGAATCTGCTGGTGAAGGACGGCGGGCTGCGCGGTGTCGTACTGAAGCTCGGCGACAATTTTGCCGAGCTGAAGATCGAGGGTCAAACCTTGACAGCACAAGGTGGGCGCTCGTTCGTTTCCGCAGCCAACCATGCGATTCGCAGCGGGCTTGCCGGACTGGAATTTGCCACGGGGATTCCGGGCACGGTCGGCGGCGCGGTGATGATGAACGCGGGAGCACACGGCGGTGAGGTGAAAGACGTGTTGAAGGAGTGCCGCGTGCTGACCGAAACAGGCCAGATCGTTCATCTCGCACACGCCGACCTCCATTTTGACTACCGCTATTCCCGGCTGAAAGACCAGCCGGCGATCGTCCTCGATGCAAGCTTCTCCCTGCATCCGGGCGATGCCGAAGAGATGAGCGAGCGGGTGAAAGGCTGGCGGGAGCGCCGCCAAGCCACACAGCCTTTGGCAATGCCCAGCTGCGGCAGCGTCTTCCGCAATCCGGACGGCACGCACGCAGGCAAGCTCGTCGAAGAGGCCGGCCTGAAAGGCAAGCGAATCGGAGGGGCACAAATTTCGGAACTCCACGGAAACTTCATCGTGAACACCGGGGGAGCAAAAGCGGCTGACGTCTTGCAATTGATCGAATATGTGCAGTGCACAATCAAGGAAACATACGGCTATGAACTTCACCCTGAAGTGCGGATCGTTGGAGAGGAGACACTATAGGGGGTGACACGCGGTGGAATGCTTGGCCATCGAAGGCGGGCATCGACTCACGGGGACTCTGCGGATTCACGGCGCTAAAAATGCGGCATTGCCAATTCTTGCCGCCAGTGTCATGGCACACGGAGAGAGCACCATCCAAGATGTTCCCGACTTGCAGGATATTCGCGTGATGACAACGATTCTCCGGCAACTCGGCGCCAAGGTAAAGGCGGAAGGCGCGACGCTTCGCATCGACGCCACGCTTTTGCAGAGCACGGAGGTGCCAGAATACCTGATGCGCCAGATGCGCTCCTCGATCTTTTTGATGGGGCCGATCCTGGCGCGCTTCGGACACGTGCGCGTCTCCAAGCCGGGCGGATGCACGATCGGCTCCCGGCCGATCGACTTGCATCTCAAAGGGCTGCAGGCATTGGGCGCCACGATCGAAGAGAAACACGGCTACATCGACTGCCGGGCTGCGCGGCTGCGTGGCGCGAAGATTCACCTCGACATCCCAAGCGTCGGCGCGACCGAGAACCTGATCATGGCGGCGGTGTTTGCGGAAGGCACGACGGTGATCGAAAATGCGGCCCGTGAACCGGAGATCGCCGATCTGGCCCATTACCTGAACGCCATGGGCGCAAACGTGCAGGGCGCAGGCGAGGACAGAGTGATCATCGAAGGCGTCGATCGCCTGGAAGCGGTGGAATACCGCGTGATTCCCGACCGGATCGTCACCGGCACGATGATGGTGGCGGCGGCGGTGACCCAAGGCGACATCACCTTGCACAACACCAACGAGGCGCATCTGGGCGTCGTGATCAACAAGCTGCGCGAAGCAGGTGCTGAGATTACCGTCCAAGGCGACGCGATGCGGGTGAAGATGGAAGGGCGTCCGAAGCCGATCGACAGCATCAAGACGACCTACTATCCGGGTTTCCCGACCGACCTGCAATCGCCGTTCATGACTTTGATGTCGGTGGCGTCCGGCACCTCGCTGGTGACCGAGTCGGTCTTTGAAGGGCGCTTCCAGCATGTCAGCGAACTGCGGCGCATGGGAGCGAAGATCAAAGTCGATCTGCGCACGGCGATCATGGAAGGGGTGGCCGAACTGACCGGCGCTGTGGTCGAAGCTTCCGACCTGCGCGCCGGCGCCGCTCTGATCCTCGCGGGACTGGCGGCGAACGGCACGACGTATGTGGAGAATGTGCACCACATCGACCGCGGTTATGAGAAGGTCGAGGAGATGTTCGGTCAACTGGGCGCGAAGATCTGGCGCATCGACCGTGATCAGCGGGCTGTGGCCGGCAAGTAGCGAACGATCCTGTATATTCTTATTCGAGACGGGGTGTCGATCATGATGCGCCGTCTCGTTTTTTGTCAAAATGTGTTGAGTCTATCAGCTTATTGAAAAGAGAGTTAAAAGTGATATAATGAAGCAATATGTACGGCATATCTCACGCATATGCCGTTTTTCATTAGGTACGGAAGATACACACACTAGCAAAGGAGCCGGTCCTCACATGCCTAAAACGCCGCCGCCGACCGTCTTAGAATCGTATGCGGAACAGCATCAGCAACCAAAAGGAAAGCGCCGCCCGAACCGGAAGGCGTTACTTTTTGTTGTCGTTTTTTTCGGAGGACTGCTCGTCGCCGGATTCTTGCAGTCGCCCTTGTCTGAAGTCTCCTATTTAGAAGTCAAAGGGAACCACCAGCTGCGCTATGAAGAGATCCTGCGCACCGCAGAACTCGAGAAAGGCATGAGCCTGCTCGCGGTGGACAAGGGAGATGTGAAGGACAAGATCCAAAGCGCCTTTCCGCTTGTGCAGTCGGTCGATGTACAGGTATCGTGGAAAGGTGAGGTCGTCATCGCCGTCGTGGAAAAGAAAGCGGCAGGCCAGATGGTGCAAGGGGCGACGCTCTACCGCATCCTGCAGGACGGCACGGTGCTCGCCGGCACGGAAAAGCTGGAAGCTGAGCAGCTGCCCGTGATCTCCATGGACCGGCCAGGCAACTTGCAGCCGGGGCAGAAAATCAGCTCGCCTGATCTGCAGGAGCTGGCCAAGCAGATTCCGGAGGTCGACCGGGCGGTGCTCGATCAGATCTCGGAGATCCGTGTGACTTCGGAAGGCCCGTGGCGGATCTACATGCGCGACAAGTTCGAAGTCCGCATCCCGCCGCGCCAGTTTGCCGACAAGATGAAGTCCTATCTGGCCTACCGCGGGGCACTGCCTGCCGACACGAAGCCCGGCATCATCAACATGCTCGAAGCGAACTATCTGGAGAACTTCAAGCCTGAAGAACAGAAGGGAGACTAAGCATGCCTAAAAAAACGAACCCGCGTGTCAAACTGATCGTGTCGCTTTCGGTAATCTCCGTCATTCTCGGCCTGATGCTTTCCATGCAATATAAGAACACCCGCGCCGCTGCCAAGTTTCAACTGGACGCAGCGCATGTCTACGACCCGCGGGCGCAATATACGGCTGACCAGCTGAACAAGACCAAAGAAACCAACAGCCAGTACGAAGCGCAGCTGGAAAAGCTCAAAAAGCAGATGTTTGAACTGGAAGAAAAGGCGGGGGACATCGCCAAACAGGAGTCGCCCGACCTCAAGGACGAGCTGAGCAAGTACCGCGTCATGTCGGGCATTTTGCCGTTGAAAGGCGAAGGGATCACCTTCACGCTCGATGACAGCATGGTCAAAGACGTTCCGAAGGACTGGGACCCGGAGCTGTTGATCGTTCATGATTCCGACCTGATGAACGTGACCAACGAGCTGTTGATCGCCGGGGCGGAAGCGGTGCAGATCAACGACCAGCGCATCTCGTCGACGACCGGCATCATTTGCATCGGTCCGGTGATCAAGATCAACGGGCAGAAGATCAACCGTCCGTATGAATTCCGCGCCATCGGCAACAAAGACCGTCTCGAAGCGGCGCTGACGCTCAAAGGCGGCGTACTCGATATCTTCCGGTATCGGACCTTGACCATTCAGCCGCCGAAGAAAAGCCTGTCGGTGTCGATCAACGGTTACTCCGGCAACTTTAACGGCCTGAGCGAAAACAAATAGAAAGGGTGGGAGAGCCAGTGAAACTTAACAATAAGATCACCCTTGCGCTGGTATCGACGCTGCTTGGCGTTATGATGACCGTTCAGTTCACTTCGATCAACCGCCCGAAACTGGATTCCAGCGCGGCAGTCGACACCCTGCAGCTGACGACCGAACTCAATCAGGAGACGGAGCGCCAGCAGTTTCTGCGCAGGCAAATCCGCGAGACAGAAGCGAAGGTGCGAGGTCTGGAAAGCCAAAAAGGCAACCAGAGCCAACTGGTGCGCACGCTCGCCGAAGAGCTGGAACAGGTCAAAAAGCAGGCCGGGATGAGCGAAGTGAAGGGCAACGGGATCATCGTGACGATCGAAGACGATTTTGATCTGATCGCAGTCAAAGATTCGTACAACCTCTCGCTATACCGCTCACTGCTCGGTGATTATCTATTTCGTGTTGTCAACTACTTAAAAGGCAATGAAGCCAAAGCGATCTCCGTCAACAATCATCGCATCGTTTCCTTCAGCTCAATCCGCTCGATCGATGAGAACAATCTGCAGGTGAACACCGTGATGGTGTCCCCGGACAAGGTGATGATCAAGGCGGTTGGCAATGTGGATCAGATGAAGGTCGGCTTGAGCATCTTCCCGCAGCCGTTTGCGGAGATGGGCAAGAAGATCACGGTGAAAGAAGTCGATGACGGCACGCTCGTCATTCCGCCGTATGATGATGACGCGGTGCAATATCAGTATGCGCATCCTGAAGGGGAGAAGAAATTATGATCTGGATTCCGGTCATTGGTTTGATGCTTGGCGTGTTTATTGGACTTTCCTTCAATCTGACGGTGCCGCTGCAGTACAGCAGCTACTTGTCGATCGCGATTCTGGCGGCGCTGGACACCGTTTTCGGCGGTATCCGCGCCAGCCTTGAGCGCCATTTTGACAGCAGCGTGTTCATCAGCGGTTTCTTCTTCAACACCCTGCTGGCCGCCCTGCTCGCCTTCATCGGGGTGCAGCTCGGCGTCGATCTGTATCTGGCGGCTGTATTCGCTTTTGGGGTGCGTTTGTTCAACAACATTGCGGCCATTCGTCGTTTGATGGTAACCCGTTCCCGTAAACACCCTGAAAAAACTTTATAAAGCCCAGAACTTTTTTAGAGAAAATCGTTCCGAAAAAAAGGGAATCGACACGAGACGTTGAATTTAAAAACTGGTATAAAGAAATAGTTTGGCATAGTACTAGGGAGGTGCCACCGCTTGACAAACGGCGATATCATCGTCAGCTTAGACATAGGAACATCCAAGGTGCGGGCCATTATTGGCGAAGTGACTGGCACGGAGATACAGATTATCGGCGTTGGCTCTGCTGACGGTGACGGTATACGTAAAGGTGCAATTGTTGATATAGATAAGACTGTTCAATCCATTCGCGCCGCGATCGATCATGCGGAGCGTATGGTCGGCATTCAGATCTCGTCTGCGTACATCGGCATCTCTGGCAATCATATCTCCCTTCAAAGCAGCCATGGCGTTGTTGCCGTCAATTCTCCGAACCGCGAGATCGGCGACGAGGACATCGACCGCGTGCTGCAAGCTTCGCGAGTCATCGCGCTCCCACCGGAGCGTGAGATTATCGATGTGGTCCCCAAAGGCTACGTTGTAGATGGTTTGACAGATATCTCAGATCCCCGCGGCATGATCGGGGTGCGTCTTGAGGTTGATGCTTATATCATCACCGGTTCCCGCACCGTCATTCACAACCTGGTGCGCTGCGTGGAACGGGCAGGCATTCAGATTGCCGGGCTTGTGCTCGCCCCGCTGGCGGCTGGCACTGTCGCTTTGACGGGCGATGAGAAAAAGCTCGGGGTCGGCTTGATCGATCTCGGTGCCGGACAGACGACCGTTTCGGTCTTTAAGGAAGGCATTTTGGAGGCGACGACTGTGCTTCCGGTCGGCGGCGACCATGTCACCAACGACATCGCGATCGGTCTGCGCACGCAGACGGAAGCGGCGGAAGGCATCAAATTGCGCAATGGCTGCGCGCTCGTGAACGAAAGCGTACCGGATCACACTTTTAAAGTATCCCGCGTTGGCGGAAACGCCGACAAAGAATTCTCTCAAGTCGATCTGGCCCACATCATCGAACCCCGCATGCAGGAGATCTTCATGATGGTGCGCCAAGAGCTGGAGAAGATGGGCTACAAAGAGTTGGCGGGGGGCTATGTGCTCACCGGCGGCGGTGCGAACCTTCCGGCGGTGGACAAGCTCGCAGAGATCGAACTCGAATCTTCTGTGCGCGTGGCGATTCCGGAGTTCCTCGGCGTCAAAGACGCTTCGTTCATCAACGGTGTCGGGATCATTCGCAATGTAGCGCACAACTTTACGAACAAGGTGGAAGTTGCAGCTGCAGCGCCGCGTCGTAAAGCCGGCGGCAACGGCGGCGGCTTTGTCGACAAGATCAAGAACTGGTTTAACGAGTTTATCTAAGAATCAGCACATTTTGTAACAACTTGGGTTTAGTTAGTGAGGAGGAACAAGGATATATGTTGGAGTTCGATCTCGATGTAGAGGCTCTGGCTCAGATAAAGGTCATCGGCTGCGGCGGCGGCGGATGCAACGCAGTCAATCGAATGATTGAAGCGGGTATCAAGGGCGTGGAGTTCATTACTGTCAACACCGATGCACAAGCTCTGCACCTCTCGAAAGCAGAACATCGCCTGCAAATCGGCGAAAAACTCACGCGTGGACTTGGCGCAGGTGCGAACCCTGAGATCGGCAAGAAAGCAGCGGAGGAAAGCAAGGAACTGATCATGAACGCGCTGCGCGGCGCTGACATGGTCTTCGTAACCGCAGGCATGGGCGGCGGTACTGGCACCGGTGCGGCGCCTGTCGTCGCAGAGATCGCGAAGGAGCTCGGAGCGCTGACGGTTGGCGTTGTTACCAAGCCGTTCACCTTCGAAGGCCGTCGCCGCATGAACCAGGCGGAAACGGGCATCGCAAACCTCAAAGAAAAAGTCGACACACTGATCGTCATCCCGAACGACCGTCTGTTGGAGATCGTTGACAAGAACACCCCGATGCTGGAAGCGTTCCGCGAAGCGGATAACGTGCTGCGTCAAGGTGTTCAAGGCATCTCCGACCTGATCGCCGTTCCGGGCCTGATCAACGTCGACTTTGCAGACGTCAAGACCATCATGACGGAACGCGGTTCCGCGCTGATGGGGATTGGTGTACACTCCGGCGAGAACCGTGCGGCAGAAGCGGCGAAGAAGGCGATTTGCTCGCCGCTGCTCGAGACCTCGATCGACGGCGCACGCGGTGTCCTGATGCATATCGCAGGCGGCACCAACCTGTCTCTGTTCGAAGTCAACGAGGCGGCCGATATCGTCTCTTCGGCAGCCGACCCGGAAGTGAACATGATCTTTGGTGCTGTGATCAACCCGGATCTGAAAGATGAGATCGTGGTGACGGTGATCGCGACCGGTTTTGAGCACAAGGAGCGCCCGGCACAGCCGAAGCCCCAGCTCAACAAGACCGACATCAAGTCGTTTGGCACTGGCAATAACGCGAGCTCGGACAATCTCGACATCCCGGCGTTCCTGCGTCGCAACAACCGCTAGTACATGTATGGAGACTCCTTTCGCAGGAGTCTCTTTTTTTGTAGATGGGGGAGCTAATGTGGTGAAAAGGTTAGGATGAATGACCTTATCTTGTGAGACAAGCTGTTTTGCTCGAATATGGGGTGCATAAAGCTTTGAATTGGCGGGTCGGAACATGATATATTAATACCTGTCGCCGCGAGAGACACGCGGTGAGACACGGAGGAATGTCCGAGTTCGGTCGAAGGAGCTTGACTCGAAATCAAGTAGGCGGGTAACCGTCTCGGGGGTTCGAATCCCTCTTCCTCCGCCAGTGAGCCATTAGCTCAGTTGGTAGAGCAACTGACTTTTAATCAGTGGGTCGAAGGTTCGAGTCCTTCATGGCTCACCACTGTTTTTCAAATGAATACGTGCCCATAGCTCAGCTGGATAGAGCGTTTGACTACGAATCAAAAGGCCGGGAGTTCGAATCTCTCTGGGCACGCCATTGATGGCTCGTTGGAGAAGCGGCTTAACTCACCGCCCTTTCAAGGCGGCATTCACGGGTTCGAATCCCGTACGAGTCACCATGGAGGTTTAGCTCAGCTGGGAGAGCATCTGCCTTACAAGCAGAGGGTCGGCGGTTCGATCCCGTCAACCTCCACCAATTTTAAAAACTTAATCATTGTCGCGGGGTGGAGCAGTTGGCAGCTCGTCGGGCTCATAACCCGAAGGTCGCAGGTTCGAGTCCTGTCCCCGCAACCACATGGAGCTGTGGTGTAGTGGCCTAACATGCCCGCCTGTCACGCGGGAGACCGCGGGTTCGAATCCCGTCAGCTCCGCCATTTTTACAAGGTAGCCCAGCTAAGAACGCGACGTCCTGTCGCAACGCTGGACACCGTGCATCCTGTACGTGAGCCATTAGCTCAGTTGGTAGAGCAACTGACTTTTAATCAGTGGGTCGAAGGTTCGAGTCCTTCATGGCTCACCACTGTTTTTCAAATGAATATGTGCCCATAGCTCAGCCGGATAGAGCGTTTGACTACGAATCAAAAGGCCGGGAGTTCGAATCTCTCTGGGCACGCCATTGACTCTGGGGGTATAGCTCAGTTGGTAGAGCACCTGCCTTGCAAGCAGGGGGTCAGCGGTTCGAATCCGCTTATCTCCACCATTTTAGGAAGTTCAGCTAAAAGCGCGACGTCCTGTCGCGAAGGAAGCCCAGCTAAAACCGCGACGTCCTGTCGCGAAGGAAGCCCAGCTAAAACCGCGACGTCCTGTCGCAACGCTGGACACGGTACATCCTGTACGTGCGGAAGTGGCTCAGGGGTAGAGCATCGCCTTGCCAAGGCGAGGGTCGCGGGTTCGAATCCCGTCTTCCGCTCCAATAAGAAGGGCCCATAGCTCAGTTGGCTAGAGCGCACGACTGATAATCGTGAGGTCGGAAGTTCGAATCTTCTTGGGCCCACCATTTCAATACTTTATCTTCTGGAGAGATGTCCGAGTTTGGTCGAAGGAGCACGATTGGAAATCGTGTAGGCGCCTAAAACGTCTCGGGGGTTCGAATCCCCCTCTCTCCGCCATGATGGCGGCGTAGCTCAGCTGGCTAGAGCGACCGGTTCATACCCGGTAGGTCGGGGGTTCAAGTCCCTCCGCCGCTACCATATTCGAAAAGTAGAAGTTGGGGTGTCGCCAAGCGGTAAGGCAACGGACTTTGACTCCGTCATGCGAAGGTTCGATCCCTTCCACCCCAGCCAAGAAGGCTCGTTGGAGAAGCGGCTTAACTCACCGCCCTTTCAAGGCGGCATTCACGGGTTCGAATCCCGTACGAGTCACCATGGAGGTTTAGCTCAGCTGGGAGAGCATCTGCCTTACAAGCAGAGGGTCGGCGGTTCGATCCCGTCAACCTCCACCAATTTTTAAAACTTAATCATTGTCGCGGGGTGGAGCAGTTGGCAGCTCGTCGGGCTCATAACCCGAAGGTCGCAGGTTCGAGTCCTGTCCCCGCAACCACATGGAGCTGTGGTGTAGTGGCCTAACATGCCCGCCTGTCACGCGGGAGACCGCGGGTTCGAATCCCGTCAGCTCCGCCATTTAAAATGAATAGAAACATGGCTCGGTAGCTCAGTCGGTAGAGCAGAGGACTGAAAATCCTCGTGTCGGCGGTTCGATTCCGTCCCGAGCCACCATTTAAGGAAGTTCAGCTAAAAGCGCGACGTCCTGTCGCAACGCTGAACAAAGGTAGCCCCGCTAAGAACGCGACGTCCTGTCGCAACGCGGGATGCATACATCCTGTATGCGGAAGTGGCTCAGGGGTAGAGCATCGCCTTGCCAAGGCGAGGGTCGCGGGTTCGAATCCCGTCTTCCGCTCCAATAAGAAGGGCCCATAGCTCAGTTGGCTAGAGCGCACGACTGATAATCGTGAGGTCGGAAGTTCGAATCTTCTTGGGCCCACCAACAAGGTAGATCGACTAAGATCAGCGACGTCCTGTCGCAACATCGATCGACCGTACATCCTATATGTCTAGTGATAATGTCGCAGAGGTCACACCTGTTCCCATCCCGAACACAGAAGTTAAGCTCTGCAGAGCCGATGGTACTTGGACCGCAGGGTCCTGGGAGAGTAGGACGTCGCTAGGCAATATAAAGACCCGTTCCGTTATGGAACGGGTCTTTTTGCTTTTATAAGCGAATCCACACCGGCGATTCCTCAATGTTGATTCCCATATACACAGTGCTCTCTTGCTCATGCGCGAGGTAATGCTCTAACATCTTGCGATTGGTCGGGATCAAGTCCTTCTCGAACCACTCCGAACGCGAGATCCACTCTAAATGCCCTTCGTCCGTTTGGATGATCTCTTTCGTCGTTGTCCGGCCGAAGTAGACATACAGTTGCCGCAGCTCATCATCCAGGTGACGCATGATGATATAACGCAGGCTCAAGCCTTCGATCTGCTCTTGCACGATGCCTGTCTCCTCATGAATCTCCCGCAGCACCGCCGCTCTCAGATCCTGATGCTCGTGAGCTTCGATGCTGCCGCCGACGCCTGACCATTTGTTGGGCCAGATCTTTTTGTGTGCGCCGCGATGGATCATCAGCACATCGTCGCCATGAAAAAGAAAGGCGAGGTTCATCGGGCGAATCTTATCGATACAAGTCAACGCTTTCACTCCTATTCTGTCGTGCTAACTCGATTCGCTAAGTAAAGGCATGATCCTTCTGCTCGTTTGTTTCAATTTGTTCGGCAGGCTGAATTGAGAGTGTAGAGGGAAGATGATAAGATAGTCCTTGTCGCCGCGAGAGACGCGGTGATCAAGAGGAAGAAAAAATCACCAGTTGCATTCTACAATGCAGCGTGGTATATTAAGAAACGTCGCTTCGGCGGCACACGATTGATCCTTGAAAACTAAACGAGTGTTACAGAGATGAGATACGAGTCAAGATACAAGCTTTTCAACTTTTATTGAGAGTTTGATCCTGGCTCA